>DAOUIB010000044.1:0-9520 GCA_034428275.1 Anaerolineae bacterium | reverse complement strand
CCCAATGAAGACCATACTCCTCCCCCTTCTTTGCACGACTGCGCTGCTGCTGACGGGCCTGGTCAACGCCCAGGACGACGTCCTGTTTCGCGTGGTGACGGACACTGTCCTCAATCTGCGCGCCTGCGGCAGCAGGGACTGCGCCCGGGTCGGCCAGGTGCCGGCCGGCGCGGAGCTGCCCGTCCACGCCATTGAGGGCGACTGGTACCAGGTGCTGGTCGACGGGGAACTGGTCTGGGCGGCGGGCTGGCTGACCACGCGCCTGCCGGAATCGGACCCGACGCCCACCGGCGCCAAATTACTGACCATGGGCGAGATCCGGGAAGACGCCGTCACCGGCTGCAACCTCCTTGTGGGCAAGGTGGCCGACGAGGCCGGCGACCTGGCGCTGCTGCTGGCGGGAGACGGACGGCAGGAGGTACGCGTCGACGTTTACCCGCCCGGCGCCGCCGCTCCCCTGCCGCTGGCGGACAGCCGGGATTCAGAGGCCGACGTGATGGGCAACCCCGTCATCGTCCGCATCTGGCCGGAGAGCGTCCGCTGGCCTGCGGGCCGCTATCGCTTTGAGCTGGGCCTGGGCGAAGCCGAAGCCGAATTCGAATGGGAGATGCCGGGCCCGGGCGAGTATTCGCTGCTCGTCGATTGCGAGCAGCCCGCCTCCGCATCGGCGACCGGCGACCTTCCGCCGCAACTGTTCCTGACCGAAGAGGTATACCACGACCGGGGGGACACGGGCTGCAACCTGTTCCTGAGCGAGGGAGAGGGACCGGAGGGCATCGAGATCGTTTTCGTCGGGGACCGGCGGCGCGAGGCGCAGGCCGATCTGTTCCTTCCCGACGACGATACGGCCCTGCAGCCGGAGCCTGACAGGAAATACGGCCAGTTCGACGACGGCGAGGCCTACGTCGCCCTACAGTACCCCCGCAAGGCGGACTGGCGCACCGGCCTCTATCGCATCGAACTGGAGCTGGGCGATACCGGCAGCGCCTTCGTCTGGCACATGGAGCGCCTGGGCAGATACTTTCTCTTCGTCGATTGTGAAGGTCCAGCTTCCTTGCCCGCGACTGGCGAGGCGTCGCTGCAATTGCTGGTGAACGACCAGATTTACCGCGACCCGGAAACCGGCTGCAGCCTCTTTATGACCGCGTTGCAGGGGCAGGCGGGTCTGGATCTCCTGATCATCGGGGAGCGGCGACGCGAGGCCCGGGTCGAGCTCTTCCTGCCGAAAGAACAGAGGGCGCTGCTGCCCGAGCGTGTGCAGGAGGAAGACCAGCCCGCCGAGGGCGAAGCGCACGTGGCCCACTTCTACTCCCGCGACGCTGGCTGGCGTCCGGGCCTTTACCGCATCGAAGTGGACCTGGGCGGAGTCAGCAGCGCGTTCGCCTGGGAAATGGAACGCCTGGGCAAGTACGCGCTCCTCATCGATTGCGACGCGCCGTCGTCCGGCGGGGCCGGGTTGGAACGAGGGCCGGTCATGCTGGAACCGGGTGAGTCACACCATGACCCGGTTACCGGCTGCATCGTCATTCTTTTCCCGGAGAGCGCGGACGAAGACCTGAATCTTGTGATCCAGGGCGGGCGCCAGGAGGACGTCGTGGCCAGGGTCTTTGGCCCTGACGCGGAGCGACCCCTTGCGGCTGACGGGCGTCTGAACAGGACATATACGGAGAGCGGCAGGCCCTACAAGCTGCAATTCTACGACGCGGAGCAGGGCTGGCCGGCCGGGCTTTACCGCCTGGAGTTGGAACTGGAGGGTCAGGTCGGCGAATTCACCTGGCACATGGAAGCGCCGCGCGACCAGTCCCTGCTCATCTACTGCGACGACGAGCCGCCCGGGAGCGAGGCTGCGGGCGTTCCGGTCGGCCCCACGCCCACCCCGCCCGTCGCAGAACCCGAACAGGCTGGCCCGCTGTTCCATGTGGCCACGAACAACACGCTGAACCTGCGCTCCTGCGCCAGCGCGGACTGCGAGCGGGTCGGGCAGGTGCCGGGAGGGACGAACCTGCCGGTATACGCCGTCGAGGGCGACTGGTACCAGGCGCTGGTCAACGGCGAACTGGTCTGGGTGGCCGGCTGGCTGACGACGCGCGCGCCGGACATGTTCCTCGAAGACACCAGCATGATTCTGGACGAGCGGACCGGCTGCACGGTCCTGCTCGGCGCCCGGCAACTCTTTGACGTGCTGCACATCATGGTGGGCGGCGAGCGCCACGAAGACCTCCACTTTGAATTTTACGCGCCAGGCGAGAGCGAAGCCCTGAGCTGGTCCGACCGCTCGGTCGTCGAACTCGAGGACTCCGGCACCATGATCGAGCATGTCTACCAGGACGTTCTGCTCAGCGCCGGCCAACCCTACCGGCTTTTGGTCGAACTGGACGACGGCAGCAATCTGGTGGAGTGGACTCCGGCCCAAAGCGGCGGCACGGCCATTTTCATCATCTGTAACGATCCGGAAGACGTCGATTTGGGGACCGGGCCGGGACCGATCTCCTCGGCGGCCACGCAGATCGCCCAGGTGCCGGCGGAGGGCGCGGACGAGAGAGCGACGCCTGCGCCGCCCGTCATGCTGGCAGTCGGGGATACGCTTCGTGACGTCCAGAGCGGCTGCGTGGTGCGCCTCGCCCCGGACAGCCCGGGCGAGGACTTTGACGTGGTGCTTTCGGGCGAGCGCCGGGCCGAGATCGAGGTCAGGGTCTTTCAGCCGGGGGCTGACGGGCCTCTGCCCGTCAGCGGCGGATCGGAAATGGTCCTGATTGAAGGTGAAGCGCCCGTCATCCGGCAGTACTACAGCGGCGACCAGGACTGGCCCTGGGGGCTTTACCGCCTGGAAGTGGAACTGGACGGCCGCGTCAGCGCCTACCTGTGGCGCATGGAAGCGCCGACGGACCAGTTCTTCCTGATCCTGTGCGACGAGACCCGCGCCACCGCCCCGACCCCGGCCCCGTCCACGCCCGCTGCCGAAGCGGCGGCGCCCAGGCTGCTGGAGACGGACGTCGCCTGGCGGGACGATCACACGGGCTGTGAACTCCTGGTCTCCGACCGAAGGCTGGATGGCGACCTGAACATCTGGATCACCTCAACCCGACCGCAAGACGTGGACGTCAAGGTGTTTCGCCCTGGCGAAAGTTCAGCGTTGCCCTTTGACGGCCGTTTCCGCGACGAGGTGGAGGAAGCGGACCTGCCCCTGGAGTGGCAATACTACGAGAGCGACGACAGTTGGCCGGAGGGGACCTGGGAGCTTGAGGTCACGCTGGACGGGGCGACCAGTCGCTTCGCCTGGCAGCTGGAAAACCAGGGCGACCAGATCATCACCATTCTCTGTGACACGAGCGGCCGCAGCCAAAGCCTGGCGGAAGAGCCGCCGGACGACCAGGAGGTGGAGGCGCAGGTCAACGTCGAACCCACGCCGCCCAGGGTGCTGGAGACGGACGTGTTCTATCGCGATGACCACACCGGCTGCGACATCATCATCGATCCGGAGCCTCTGGATGGCGATCTGAACCTGGCGCTGGCGGGAGACAGGTACAGGGACATCGAGGCCCGGGTCTACCGACTCGGTTCCGACACGCCGCTGCGTTACACCGATCGCCTCGACGACTTTTTCACCGAATCCGAAGAGCCATTCATCTGGCAATACTACAGTGTGACGACTCCCCTGGATGACGGGCTGTATCTGCTGGAAGTCGAGCTGGACGGCAGGACCACCCTGGCGTACTGGAACCTGGAGCGGGGCGGCGACCAGCTGATTTACGTCTTCTGCAACACAGAGGAAAACAGTTTGCCAGTGGCGACGCTGACGCCGACCCTCACGGTCACGCCCTCGCCCACGTCCAGCCCGACGGTCACGCCCACGCCGACACTCACGCGCACGCCCGTCCCGACACGGGTCAGGGAACTGCAAACCGGGCGGGATCTGCGGGACTACATCACCGGCTGCGAGGTTTACATCGATCCCGAAGGCCTGGACGGGCATTTGCATCTGGTGCTGACCGGAGACAGACGGGAGGAAGTTGAGGCGGTTGTCTACCGCCCCAACGGCCTGCGCGTCGATTACACGAGGCAAACCCACGAGACCTTCGATGACGCCGACGAGGAATTCGTCTGGCAGATCTACGGGGACTTCACGGCCTGGGCCGCTGGCCTCTACCGCCTGGTGATCACGCTGGAAGACAGGAGCAGCGAACTATTCTGGAAGCCGGAGCGTGAAGGCGATCAGGTCATTTACATTGACTGTGACGGGGCCTTGCCACGCGCCACCATCACGCCCCGGCCCACGCTGACTTACACGCCCAGCCCCACGTCAACGCCCAGTCCCACCTGGACGCCCAGCCCGACGCCGACGCCCACGCCGGTTGAAATTCCGGCCGACGTCCGCACGGGCGCGGTGCACAAGGACGAGGCGACGGGCTGTACGCTGTTGGTGCTGGAATTCCCGCCGGAGCAGGTGGACTGGAAGGACCTGTGGATCACGCTTGGCGGTTCGGAACGGGGCGCAGTCGAGGTCGACGTCTGGCTGCCCGACGCGGCGGCGCCGCTGCCGGTCGACGAGTTCTACGAGGACGTCATGGAGACCGGTGAGTCGCTGCTGGTGCAAAGCTATTCGCCGCGCACCGACTGGCGCAACGGCCTGTATCGTTTTGATCTCTCGCTGGCCGGCGACTCGAGCAGCCTGACCTGGCGCATGAGCGGGCCGGGCTACTACGCGGTGGGCGTCACCTGCGACCGGGCGCCAGGGCCGGCCCCGTCGGTGTGACGGGGCCCTGCCCGCCCAATTGAATCCGGAAGTCTGTTGCGCGCAAGGTACACTGTGCTGCATGGGCGGGGCTGCGACGAAGAAACTGACGCTGACACTGGCGCTGCTGCTGGCAACCGGGTTGCTTCCGGCGCTGATGACCGGCGCTCAGGACGAACCCCTTTTTCACGTCATTCCGAACAACAATCTGAACTTGCGCGCCTGCGGCAGTCTGGATTGCGCGGTGGTTGACCAGATACAGGCCGGCATACGCCTGCCGGTATACGCCGTGGAAGGCGACTGGTATCAGGTGCGCTCAAAGGGTCGCTTTCTCTGGCTGGCGGGCTGGCTGACGACGCGTGCGCCGGACAAGGTGCTGGAAACGAAGGATGCCCCCTTGTTTCAGGTAACAACGAATTACAAGTTGATCCCACGTTCCTGTGCCAGCACACAATGTGAAAAGGTTGGCCAGGTGGCCGCGGGCACGGAGGTATCCGTCTATGCTGTTGAGGATGGATGGTATCAGGTGCTGGTCGATGGGGAACTGGTGTGGCTGGCGGGCTGGCTGACGACAGGCGCGCCTTCGCCCACTTTGTGGCCCACGCGCCCACCGCGCCCGACACGAACTCCGACGCCTGAATGGATGCTGAGGGCAGACAGGATTTACCAGGACAGAATCACAGGTTGTGACGTCCTCGTTGACAGTGAAGGTTTTGATGATGATCTGAACATCATTCTGGTCGGTGACCAACGGGAAGACGTGTATGTCGATGTTTTTCGTCGAGGTGAGTGGAAGCCCTTGCGTGTAACAGGGCGGTTCCGTGACATCGCACGTTCGAACGAGCCCATCATCTGGCAGTACTATTCTGAAGATCAGGTCACAAGATATTCGTGGTATCAACTGAGAATCGAACTTGACGAGAGGTTTAGTCTTCTGGAGTGGAATACCCGATCAGGCAACCAGGACATCTTCGTCATCTGCAACGACCCCGCGCCGCGCCCAACCAGAACTCCACGCCCAACGGTTACACAAAGGGTGACGGCCACGCCACGGCCAACTCGTACCTTGCGCCCGACATCCACTCCATTGCCGACCCCCACTCGCAGCCCGAGCCTCACAAAAAGCCAAATTCATTTGGACGCGCAGGACAACGTCTGTTTGACTGTTTCGGCGTTGCGCATCGACCTTGGCAATTTCTGGAGCGATTTACGGGAAGCGAATCATCCGCGCAGTTCCATTGACCCTGGCGAACATGTGAAGATGTCCGCCAGTGTTCAACTGCAACGGTTCAGGGAAAATCTTCCTGTAAGCTGGCCCTTGGAATCGACCACAGCGCGCGACCTTGAACATCTGATCGACAGCGGGGCCCTGGATTATCCGTCACCTGGCTTTTACACATCGAACCTTTACGCGTTCTATATGATGACTGCGAGAGTTGCACCAGATATGGACGTACTGCTTTCCGGTCTTTCACTCTCTCCTGTAGGTGGGTCCTCCTTCCCCGTGCTCACTCCAGGCGAGCAACGTTGTCGGCCGGCCGTTGAAAGGCAGTTCCATTATCTTCTGGAGAGGGACACCGGCAAATTTCCCGCTGACGTGTTTGACGCGTGCTTTGCAGATTTCTTTGAAACTTATATCCACTACCGATTCAACATGACTGAAAACGCGACTGAAACGACGCGATCGATTGCGCGCGGTTTTGCCGAAGTGGCGCGCGCTGCTGTTACGGAGGGCAGGTCAATCGGGCGTCTTGTTGAAGATTGTTTGTGAATCAAAAAAGGCCCCGTCGGTGTAGACGGGGCCGGGATGATGCCTGTTGCGGGCTAGAGGGTCTTTTCGCCGGCGACCAGGGCCTCCAGCAGCTTTTCGAGCCAGTCGATGCGCCGCGTCAGCAGGGCGACCTGTTGCTCGAGGGTGAGGGTAGCTGCGCCCGCTGCCGCCTGACGCGCGGCGCGGGCGTCGTCGTGGGCTGACTTCAGCTGCGCATCGCGCGTTTTCTGCGCCCGCTGCGCCGCGCTCGGTTTCTGCGGGTCGTGGTCCCCGACGAGGCTGCGAATGGCGGCGGCCTGCGCCTCGTCGGCCTCCGCCGCCAGGTGAACGATGAGGGCGCCGCGGTGCAGACTGATGCCGACGACGGGCGCGCCCGGCAGGGCGCGCAGGCCCTCATCAAGGGCCTCAAGGTTGACGCCTGAAACGTTGCCGATGTGAATCTCGCGCATGTCAACTGATCTCCCGCGCCCAGAACTGGGGGTGATAGTCGGCGTTGGACGTGCCGGCGCCGACGCTCATGTAGACCAGGCCTCTACCGTGGCTGCGTTTCCATTGCAGGTGGAGGTTGTGCTGGCCGGCGGCCAGATCGCGCACGAGGGCGCAGAAGCTGACGGGCTGCCAGCGGGTGGAGCCCAGTTGGCTGCCTATGAGGCCGTCGTCCCCGCCAATGCGGCTGCCGTCGAGAGCCACGTCGAGGGAACCGCCGCCGTCGCTGGCGTAGTTTCTCAGCATGCCGAAGAACACGACCAGCAGGTCGCCCCCGGCGGTCGTGAGGTTCAGGGCAAGGCGGTCGCGGTCGACGTCGACGAAGGCATTGCTGCTGGTGACGTAGTCGCTTTCCTCGTCCAGCGAGACGAAGGCGGTGGGCGGGTCCTTGAGGAAGTCGAGGTTGTCGCGCAGCTGGCTGTTGAGGTCGGTTTCGGTCACCAGTTGATCGACCTGCCAGGTCAGGGGAGTGTGCCAGACGGGGCTCATTGTTTCTCCTTTTGCTATCGATGAAGGGGATGGATGGCCTTACCAGGCCAGCAGGGCCTCGCGACCCAGACGACCCCGGCCGAGGATCCAGAAGGGGGCGTGGGCGCTCTCCAGGCGCCAGGTGAGGCGCGGGCCGGCCTCCGGCGTGACCTCCACTTCCTCGCCGATGATGAAGTAGTCGTCACGATGGCCGGTCTGGGCCTCCTCGATGCGGATGCGCTCGAAGAGACGCCGCGCCAGGGCCGGCCGGACCTGCGCCCTGCCTTCCAGGCGCAGGCGGCGGACGTGGCCGCGCGGCGTCTGTCGGCGGGCCAGTTCGAAGCGGGCGAGGGAGCGGGCCTGGTCCAGTGAGTCGAGCGCGGGCAGATCGAAACGCAGTGTGGCCGGGCCATAGCGGTTCTCGCTGGCCAGGCTGCGCTGCGTCACCAGCAGCGGGTCGCCGCTGTAGAGCGGCGTGCCGCGCAACTGCGCGCCGGCCAGCAACCAGGCGGCCCTGCGACCGCGGTTGCGGACCTCAAGCAGCGCCGCGCTGATGCCGGCCTCGCGCAGTCTCAGAGTCAGGGTGTCCGTGAGGTCCCGGCCGCGACCGTCGGGGCGCGAGTTGGCCTGCCAGTCGCGTCCGGGGAGCGGCGCGATCAGGTCGAGCGCGCCACAGGGCTGACCCGCGGCATCCCGATATTGCAGCAGCACTTGCTGCGCCTCGTCCTGCCGCACAGCGATGGCCAGCGCCTGCTCCAGGGTCCAGATGACGCCTGGCTGACCGCGGCGCCGCGGCGTCAGCAGCACCTCGACCTGGCTGACGCGCTCGTCGGCCCAGCTGTAGCGCAGGCCCTGCATGTCATCGCGAAAGCTGGCCTGCGCGGCAACCCGCAGCAGCAGTTGATGACGGCTCAGGTAGACGGCCCGGCCCTCGTGATCGACGTGGAAGCGGCCGCGCACGGCGTCGCAGACTTCCGCGATGGCCGCCAGCGCCGGGATGCCGGTGGCCCAGCTGTCGCCGACGCGCGCCAGCCGGTCGGGGTCGCGGCCCAGTTGCCGGTCGATGTTGGGCGGCGCCAGGCCCGTGTTGCGGCCCAGTTCGCCCTGTCCGGCCTGGCCCAGCAGCCAGGTGCCGCGCAAACGCCCGCGGCGCAGCGGCACGGCGTCGAGGCAGCGCCCGATGATCTCGTCCGCGCGCAGGGCGTTGAGCGGCGGCAGGCGGATGTGGTGGCCGGCCAGCTGCGCGCTGGCGTCCTGCGCGATGAGCAGGGCGCGGCGCGAGCCGAGAGCGCCGGCCTGCGCCTCGACGCGGGCGACGTGGCCGGTGAAGTGGACGCGGGACTGCGCGCCGTCCTGGCTGCGGACCTGCAGCAGACGGCCCTGCGCCAGGTCGCCGCGCTCCGGCGAGAAGCGGCCGTCGCGGTTGCGCAGCGTGATCTCCGCCTGACCCGGCTGCGCGACGCTGTCGTAGGGGCGACCCATGCCGCGGCGCCAGCGGATGGCCAGCAGGGCCTGGCTGATGTCTTCGTCGGGGTCGTCGAAGCGGCCGTCGTCGTTGTGGTCGAGGTACACGCTCCAGCGCAGGCTCATGGCTGCAACTCCAGCAGCCAGCGGTGGCGAAAGGCGCAGCCCTGCCAGTCGACGCCGCCGTAGCGAAAGACGCCCGGCTCGACGCGCGTCCGCGTCGGCTCCGCCAGGGCTTCGCCGAGGGTGACGTCGGCGGCGAGGGCCGCGAGGCAGGCGTCGATGCCGTCGACGAGGGCGGGCAACTGGCCCCGCAGGCCGGCGCCGGAGCCCCGCGGCGCGACCAGCAGCAGGTGCGTGACCAGCACGGTCGCCAGGCGCGCCGAATCGAGGGAACTACGGGATTTAGAAAGCCGAGGGCCGGATGTAGCGTCCCGAGCGTAGCGAGGGCGCTACCAAGGGCCCGAGGCTTTCTAAATCGCGTAGTTCCCGACGATGAGTGCGTCTAACTATTTTAGACTACAGCGGAGAAATTGATTGGACAGTGACCATTCAAACCGTTAGCAACAAGCGTGCAAATAGATCCCGGTACTAGGGGC
>DAOUIB010000043.1:0-6303 GCA_034428275.1 Anaerolineae bacterium | reverse complement strand
GCGGGTACGGGGCAGGGCGCGCATGGCCCGCTGGGACGGCAGCCTCGGCGTTGGGCGCGGCAGGATCCTCGCCGTCGAGGGTTATGCCTTCGATTCACCGGCGGAGGGCGTGGAAGCCTGGGACGCCAACCGCGTGAGCTGGCGCTCCATCACGACCGGCGACACTGACGGCGTGCACGTGACCCTGGAGGCGCAGGCCGATACCACGCTGGCGGTCGAGACGCCCCTCGTCTCGGCAGAGGCCAGCTGGTCCGACCTGGGGGACAGCGGCCTGCGGCTGGCGGCGGGCGGGGTTGACCTGGAACTGACGATGGAGCGCCGCCCCCTCGGGCTGAAGGCGCGACACTTCAGCACCAGCTACCGACCGGCCGACAGCCCTGCCGGCGAACAGGCCTACTGGCTTCGCGTGCTCCAGGCGGACGGAGCGAAGGCCTGGACCAGCCCCTGGTACGTGACGCATTAGGGCGCGGGGCTGCGAGGGGCTGCGTTTACAGTCCCTGTGCCTCAGCTAGGATGGCCGCCCGCCATTCCTCGCGCAGGCATTGACGGTCCACCACCTGCACGCGCCGCCCCAGCAGACGACGCAGGGCCTGCATCAGGCGGATTTGGTCGCGTAACTTGTAGTCCGCCTCGAAATCGACGAGGAAATCGATATCGCTTGCGGCGTGGGCTTCACCGCGCGCCAGAGAGCCAAATACGGCGATTCGCCGCGCGCGATACTGGCGGGCGAGGTCGACGATCTGCTCGCGTCGCCGCCGCAGATCGTCCAGGCTGTTGATCGCTTCGCCACTCACGGGTCTGCCCTTCCGCCGTCGGTCTGGCGGGCTGGGTTGATTGTAGCACTTGGTGGAGCGTGGCGATGTGTTGCCTGGGGCGGGGTTAAGGAGAGACGAAACTACAGTTACCCGCCTGATGCAGCGGACTGCGGCGCTTGCCTTTCTGGACGTTCGGGGTCTTGCGGGATGTTTTTGGCGGCCATCTGCTGGAGTTCTTCGTCGCCGAAGCCCAGTTCAGATAGCAGGCACAGTTCAAGGATTAGTCGCAGTCGCTCGTTCATGTAGTAAAGAGACGGGCCGTCAGTTCTTGCTTCGGATTCAGCCGTGTCAAAATAATGGGTTAGTTGGTCACGTGTGCTTACGACATCTTTGGCAAATGAGCCAAAGTTTTCGAAGAGTTTGCGATTGTGGCACAGATGTTTCTCCTGAAGTTCGACCAGTCTGTTTTTCAAAGAGGGACTGTTCGCTAAATTCAAGCATTCGTAGATGCGTCTTCTAAGGTCTTTGTATTCAATTGCAGGAATACATGACTTTATGGACCTTTTAAGTTCAGCCCTTAGTGCACCAAATTCCTTCTCACTGACATATGATCCTTCGTGCCTCTGGCGATGATAGGCCTCGATAGCTCTCGCCATATAAAGAAATGTGTCTTCCATAAACATCCTCTTTGAAATGGCAAGGTTGTAGAGTCTTGCCGTCTGTTCCAGTTGGTTTCTCTTGGCAAACCAGTTTCGCAAACAGCGCTCCAGGTCCGTGCCAGGACTATCAAGCGTGAAGTACATGAGTTCACTGAACAACCAGTCGTTTTCCTGAAAGTCGGTCATTTGTGAGTAATGGATCGAAAGCTCCCAACGGGGTCCGGAGGGATTGGGAGCTTTAATGGATAACGGCCACGTGCTAGTTCGCATAGCCAGGGACAAAAACATCTGAAAATAGAACAAACGGGAATGGACCTCTTCCAGTTTCCAGGGGCTGTTCGGCGTAAATTCAATCCAAGCATATCGATCTACTGTAGAAGTGAGTCGCAAGTCCCCGGAAACAGATTGCCCACGAAATACAGAGATGACGACATTCGCCAATTCGCAGGAAACATCCTCGCTTGTAGATCGATCCACTGGAATCCTTGCGAAGTCGACGGCCTCCAACAATTTTTTGGAAGTGGTCCAAACATCAAGACCATAAAACCTGGCCCAGATTTCGTTGAAGGACACTTCGTCTACACTTTTGAAATGATGACCCTGGATGATGAAGACAGGTCGATATTTTGGTTTTATCCATACATACTGGCCATGAGACCATCCCGCCCCCAGGTCATTGCAATAAACAAGTGTGATAGCTTGACCCCTTTCTCCTGCCCCGAGGATAATGGGCTGGTTCTTGGGAAGCTCCGAAAGTCCTTTCTTGTGCGAACCAAAGAGTTCCAGTTCGGAGCGTCCTTGAGGATCGAAGGTCAGAATGCCAGTGATTTCGTGATCCGGGTTCTCTGGCAACCACCAAACGCCCTTCAATGTAAACGCTTCCATCCCTGGACCTTTCACTCTCCTACACTGCGCGCCCACAGATTCTACACTACGTATCCGCACAAATGTACGGCGCGCCCCGCCCCGCACCCCCGCGCTTTGACCCGCCGGGCGGCGCGTGGTAAATTTTCAAAATTGCGGCCTGCGTGGATGCCGGCCGCGGTATCGGGAATCGACGCCTCAGGCGCGATTCCACCACGACCGGACAAGGAGAAAGGAACCCCTCATGACAAGGAAGCTCTTAAGTGCACTGTTACTGACTGCGATGCTGCTGAGCTTCAGCGTGGCGGCGCAGGCCCAGACCGCCGACTGCCAGGGTGACGTCACCCTGACCTACTGGCACCACTGGGGCGGCAACCGCATCCCGATCATGGAAGCGGCCATCGCGGCCTTTGAAGTCGCCAACCCCGGCATTTGCGTCGACAACGTCTTCCTGCCCTAGGACAACCGGCTGCCCAACCTGCTGACGGCCATCGCCGCCGGCGAGCCGCCGGACGTCACCATGTTCGGCCGCCAGGACCTGCCCTTCTTCGCCGCCACCGACTCGATCATCCCGCTGGATGACTACATGGCCATGGACGGCATCACGGCCGACATGTTCGTGCCCGCCGAATTCGGCGGCAACCAGTACGACGGACAGACCTGGATGCTGCCCAACCCGACCGGCGGTGCCGTGGCCCTTGGCTGGTACAACAAGAAGCAGCTGGCCGACGCCGGCTTCGACTCCTTCCCCGAGACCTGGGACGAACTGAAGGAAGTCGGCATGGCGCTGAGCACCGGTGAGGATGGCTTCCTCGACCACGTCGGCGTCAACGTCGCCGCCACCCCCTTCCTGACCTGGCTCAACGCCAACGGCCAGAACTGGATCAGCGCCGACCTGCGCACGGTCACCATCAACAACCAGGCCGGCGTCGAGACCATGGAATTCATCCGCGACTTCACCAATGACATCAACTTCGGCATCGAGGAAGTCAACTCCTTCTACGAGATGACCGGCGAGTTCGACCAGACGCCGCTGATTCTCGGCTTCGACTCGATCCAGTTCAGCGGCTCCTGGCAGCTCTTCCAGCTGGAGAGCCACGGCACGCCCGAGGTCTTCGGCACGGACGACATGGGCAACCTCGGCTTCGGCGTGGCGCCCATGCCCTACGGTCCCAGCGGCAGCCCCGACCGCCGCGGCGGGTTCTCCGGCGGCTGGGGCTTCATGATCCCGAAGAACGCCCCGCACCCCGACGAGGCCTGGCAGCTGGTCAAGTGGATGACCGCCCAGGTTGAGTCGAACGTCGAGCTGGAACTGGACTATGACGAAGAGGGCGGCCTGATCGGCGTCGGCGACGTCAACGGCGACGGCGAGACCACCACGAAGATGGTCGGCGGCGCCTGCTGGTTCCTGCAGCAGCAGCAGCGGCCCTCGCCGCTGGCGGGTTGCGACGGCTACGAGAAGGAAGGCGTCTCGCACCGCATGGCCGCGGACATTCTCGGCGTGGCGGTGCTGGACGGCGTCATTATCGTGTCCCCGGTGCAGCCGGAAGCCAACGAGATCCTCGACCGCATGGAGGATGAGGTGCTCTTCGGCGAGAAGTCCGTCGAGCAGGCCCTGGCGGACGCCGAGGCGGAGATCCAGGCGCTGCTGGATACCTTCTGGGCCGAGTACGGCTAAATCGACCTTTGGGGGAGGGGCGCTCGCGTTCCTCCCCTTCGCCTTGTTGAGCAGGAGGAGGCATGACGGCAGCATTCGGCACGCAGTTGCGCGGCATGAAGGGCAAACGCGAGCGCTGGCGCGACCTTTCGCCCATGCGCCGCCGTGAGGCGTTCTACGGCCTCGCCTTCATCAGCCCCTGGATCATCGGTCTGCTGCTCTTTTCGCTCTTCCCCTTCGTCGCCTCCTTCGTGCTCAGCTTCACGCGCTACGACGTCATCAACCCGCCGGTGTGGATCGGCCTCGCCAACTACCAGGAAATCTTCAGTGGCGACTCGCTCTTCCTCAAGTCGCTGGGCAACACCGCGCTCTACGTGGTCGGCTCAGTCGCCATCCGCATCGTGCTGGCCTTTTCGCTGGCGATGCTGCTCAATTCGAAGGTGCGTTTGCTGGGCGTGTGGCGCACGCTCTTCTACATCCCCTCGACGGTGCCCATCGTGGCCATCTCGATGGTGTGGATCTACATCCTCAACGCGCGCTACGGCCTGCTCAACTGGTTCCTCGGCCTGCTGGGGCAGGGGCGCATCCGCTGGCTGAGCAGCCCGGACTACGCCATGGGCGGCCTGCTGGTGATGAGCACCACCTGGGTCGGCGTGACGATGATCATCTTCCTCGCCGGCCTGCAGAACATCCCTGAGGAATACTACGACGCGGCGCGCATCGACGGCGCCAACTGGTTCCAGCGTCTGCGCCGCGTGACCCTGCCGCTGGTGACGCCCACCATCTTCCTCAACGTGCTGATCAACATCATCAGCGCCTTCCAGGTCTTCAACCAGGTCTTCATCATGACCCAGGGCGGCCCGCGCGACGCCACCCGCACCTACATGTTGCACCTTTACAATCATGCCTTTGAATTTTTGCCGCCGCAGATGGGCTACGCCTCGGCGCTGGCCTGGATCCTCTTCATCATCCTTTTCGTCTTCACCGCCATCGTCGTGCTGACATCCGACCGCTGGGTGTTCTACAACGACTGAGGGAAGGGAGGGAGCAGCCATGGCCACTGTCAGCGAAGGCAGAGCCCTTCCCGGGCAGCTATACCAGGTGCGCAAGCCGCCGCAGTTTTACCTTGGGCGCGCGCTGCTCTACGGTCTGCTGATCGCCTGCAGCCTGTGGTTCATCGCGCCGCTGATCTGGATGCTGATGACCTCCTTCATGCCGCTGGAGCAGGTGGGGGTCTTCCCGCCGGAGTGGATCCCGCGGGTCTGGCAGCCGGAGAACTATACGGAGGCGCTGCGCTTCTGGAACTTCGGCGTGACCTTCCGCAACACGATGATCATCACCGTCTTTTCGCTGGCCGGCAGCCTGATCTCCTCGACCATCGTGGCCTACGGCTTCGCGCGCTTCCGCTTCCCCTTCCGCGACGCGCTCTTCCTCATCCTGCTGGCGACGATGATGCTGCCTTTCGCGGTACGCCTGATTCCGGTCTACATCGTCTACAACGAGATCGGCTGGGTGAACACTTTCTACCCGCTGGTGGTGCCGGAGTGGTTCGGCAACGCCTTCTTCATCTTCCTCGGCAGGCAGTTCTTCCGCGGCATCCAGCAGGACTTCCTCGATTCGGCCAAGATCGACGGCGCCAGCGAACTGCGCATCTTCACGCAGATCATGGTGCCGCTGGCCAAGCCGGCCATCGTGGTGATGGCCATCCTCAGCGTGCAGAACAGCTGGAACGAGTTCCTCGGGCCGCTGATCTACCTCAAGGACGAGAACCTGCACACCCTGGCGATCGGCCTCTACAAATTCACCTCCTTGCCGGGTCAGGGCGGCATGCAGCACCAGCAGATGGCGGCCACCGTGATGATGGTCATCCCGGTGCTGGCGGTCTTCTTCCTCTTCCAGAAGCAGTTCATCCAGGGCGCCAACCTCTCCGGCATCAAGGGCTGAGGCCCGGTGCCGACGGGCTCCCCGCCCAACCTGCTCTTCATCGTCGCGGACCAGTTGGGCGCGCGCTGGACGGCGCTCGACGGCCATCCGCTGCTGCAGACGCCGCAACTGTCGGCCCTGGCGCGGGAGAGCACGGTATTCACGCAGGCCTGCAGCACGTCGCCGCTCTGCACGCCCTGGCGCGCCTGTACGCTCACCGGGCGCTGGCCGACGCAGACCGGCGTCACGCGCAACGGCCAGGCGTTGCCCGACGACGTAGCCACGCTGGCGCAGCGCCTCAACGACGCCGGCTACCATACGGCCTGGCTGGGCAAGTGGCACCTGGGCGGCCAGCCGCAGCGCGAGCGGGCGGTGCTGCCGGAGGAGCGCGGCGGCTTTCAGCGCTTCGCCGGTTGGGAGAGCCACCACGTCGATCACTGGCGCG
>DAOUIB010000042.1:0-3436 GCA_034428275.1 Anaerolineae bacterium | reverse complement strand
GGATGACCGCCTCAGCGTGGATTTTAACCGACGGGAGGTCATCGTCGAAGGTGAACACATCAAGCTGCGGCCCACCGAATATCGCTTGCTCTACCACCTGATCCAGAACGCGGGCTGGACGGTACCCCATGAACAGTTGCTGGCCCGCGTATGGGGCTATGAATACCGCGAGGAGGCGCATTACGTGCGCCTTTACGTCAATTACTTGCGAGAGAAGATTGAGGAAGACCCTTCCAGCCCGGTCTATATCCTGACGGAACGTGGCGTGGGCTACCGCTTTATGGACTTCCGCTCTGCCAGCGTGGAAAAGCGCTAGCCGCCTTCTTCGGCGTGGGCAGCAACGACGGACTGCGTTCGCTCGCGAACCCTGGTTTCCAGGTCCGCCTTTTCCTCTTCGGTCAGCCAGCTGGCCGCCACGGCGTTCAATGTCATCTGCTGCAATTCGTCCACACCCAGACCGCAGCGCTGTACGGCCGCAAGTTGTTCGCCGACCAGGTTTGCGCCAGGGACAGAGGGCATTCCACAGGCAGGGACCAGTGTGAGTCCGGCATCGGCCAGTTGTTTCAGAGGAAATTCCTCAAATGAATCGACCAGGCCGAGCGCCAGCGCTTCGCTCATGGAATAGACCAGCGGCAATTCATTCTGCGCCATGAAATCCATCATTTGCGGATCACGGTCAATCCCGAAACCGCCGATCAAACGTTGTGGCTGCAGTTGCTCCAGCGCCTCGCGCAGATGGCCCGGTGAAGCGGCATCGGCGTTGCTGTGGACGGCGGCCGGTATCCCTTTGCGCGCGGCCGTGCGAAACGCGCGCTCGAATTGACCGGGAGGCTGGGCCCCTTCCGGACCTCCCAGGCAGACGCCGACGACTCCGGCAGCCTGGCCGTCCTTGCTGCTGGCGATCCGGACTGCCTCGTCAGCGTGGCGCGGTTGATCGCGAAATATGCTCAGGACCCAGCGGATATCGATCTTCCAGGCCACTTCGGCGCGGCGGCGACCGTCGTTCAGGGACTGGATCAGCCGCTCGAAGTGCCAGCGATGTTCCGTAAAGTGCAGGGTGTTGACGTGAATCTCGGCATAGAGAACGTTTTGTCGCGCCAGCGCCAGGCCCGCTTCATAGACCATTAGCGCCACGTCATCTTCATATTCCAGCCAGCGACTGGTCTCTGCCATCAGTTCATAACGACTGGCCGGGTCCGGATTCTTCAATTTATCTTGCCAGACCGCCAGCGAGTCCGGGTCTTCCAGGAAACCGTTTTGCCCGGCAATGACAAGCAGGCGCTGTGCAGAATACGCAGCTTCCAGCTGAAGAAAAAGTTCCACCCTGGGCAGGGCCCTGATGATGTCTTCGACACTCATGCTCACGCTTTCTTGCCCGCTTCCCGGACCATCGCTTCCTTGCGCGAATGGCCGTTTGCCGCGGTCAGGTTACGACCTTCCTCGTGCCCTGTGGCAGCGCGCACGAAACTCAGGAACAGGGGGTGCGGCCGGTTGGGCCTGCTGAGAAACTCGGGGTGAAACTGGCTGCCCAGCATGAAGGGATGGTCCCTGATCTCCGCAATCTCGATCAGGCTGCCGTCAGGACTGATACCGCTGAATTGCATGCCATGGGCGGCGAAGCGATCGCGATAGCGGTTGTTGAATTCGAAGCGGTGCCGGTGCCGTTCCCGGATTTGGCCCCTTGGCGCCCAGGCGCGTCCGCCAATGCTCTCCGGCTGCAGGTCGCAGGGGTACAAACCCAGGCGCATCGTGCCGCCCTTGGCTTCGACGCCCTTCTGCTCCGGCATCAGGTCAATAACGGGGTGGGCCGGATTGTGATCGAATTCCGTGCTGTTGGCATCTTCAAGACCGATGACGTTGCGGGCGAATTCGATGCACATCACCTGCATCCCCAGACAAAGGCCCAGAAAGGGAACCTTGTTCGTGCGGGCGTGCGTTGCGGCCAAAACCTTGCCCTCAATGCCTCTTTCACCGAAACCACCCGGGACGATGATGCCATCCACGTCCTGTAGCAGGTCCATGCCCTTGCCGCGTTCAAGATCGCCGGAGTAGATCCAGCTGACTTCGGGACGGCGACGCCAGGCCGTGCAGGCGTGCAAGAGGGCCTCGCGCACGCTCATGTAGGCGTCGTGCAACTCCACGTACTTCCCCACAACCGCGATTCGCAAGGGTTTTCTGGCAGATTTCATGGCGGCCAACATGAGTTGCCATTCGTCCAGCGCCGGCGGCCCGGTGTCCAGGTCAAGTTGCTCCACGAGATAGTCCCCAAGACCCTCCCTTTCAAGGATCAGCGGAATCTCGTAGAGCCAGTCCATCGTTTGCAGCGGGAAAACAGCGCGTTCCGGAACATCGCAAAAGAGGGAGATCTTTTCCACCACGTCGACGTCCACCGGGTGGTCCGCCCTGGCGACGATGACCTGCGGCTGGATGCCAATGCCACGCATTTCCCGGACGCTGCGTTGGGTCGGCTTGGTTTTCAGTTCGTTCGTGGCCGCAATCCAGGGCAACCATGTAACGTGAATCGACAGGGTCTGTTCGCGGGGCAGACCGAGGCGCATTTGTCGAATGGCTTCCAGAAAGGGCAGGCCCTCGATGTCGCCGACCGTACCGCCGACTTCCACCACTACGACGTCGGCCTTATGCCGCTCTCCCACCTCGACAATGCGGCGCCTGATCTCACCGGTGATGTGCGGCACGACCTGAATGGTGCCTCCGAGATAGTCGCCCCGACGTTCCTTGTCTATCACGCTGGTATAGACCTGGCCGGCCGTCACGTTGGAGTGCCTGCTCAATTCCACGTCGATAAAGCGCTCGTAATGACCCAGGTCAAGGTCGGTCTCCGCTCCGTCGGCCGTGACGAACACCTCCCCGTGCTGATAGGGGCTCATGGTGCCAGGATCCACGTTGAGATAGGGGTCCAGCTTCTGCACGGCGACTTTCAGCCCGCGCGCCTTGAGAATCCGCCCGACGGCAGCTGCGGTCACGCCCTTGCCCACCGAACTCACTACTCCACCTGTACAGAATATGTACCGTGGTTCCGTCATGGCGACCTCTTCACAAGAATGGCGGAGCTGCCTCCGCCATTTGAATCTCCAGGGTATGTCCGCCCGCGCCCATGATACCCCCTGGACATTCCCTCTTCAACATCGCGATTTGATTGGCCTGTTCAGTGCACAGGCCAACGCGTATACTTGGGGCATTGTGAAGATTGCGAGGGCGCCATGGTTGCCGGAGCGCGAGGTGTTGATGCCCAGGAAATCCAGGGTGCGCAACACAACATTGTGCAGTACGTCGCGCAACAAATCGCCCGCAACGTCAGTCAGGTCATCATCGGCAAACGCAACGAAATCAGCCTGACGGTTCTGGGCCTGTTGAGCCAGGGTCACATCCTCATTGAAGACATCCCGGGCGTGGGCAAAACGATGCTGGCGCGCGC
>DAOUIB010000041.1:0-2339 GCA_034428275.1 Anaerolineae bacterium | reverse complement strand
TCCCTGGTGCGCCAGCTCGGGTTGACCGTGTTGCTGATCACCCACAATCTGGGCGTGGTCGCCAACACCTGTGACAAGGTCGCCGTGATGTATTCGGGACGAGTCATCGAGCAGGCGCCGGTGAGAGACCTGTTCCATAGTCCGGCGCATCCCTATACCCAGGGTCTGATCCGCGCCGTGCCATCCGGCAGCACCAGTCGTGGCGAATTGCAGGGCATCCCGGGCCTGATTCCCAACCTGATCGACCCGCCAGAGGGTTGCCGCTTTCATCCGCGCTGCTCCCATGTTCTGGAACATTGCGCCAGCCAGGTGCCGGGACCGGGTTCCATAGGTTCCGGGCATCTCGCCTTTTGCCATCTGTATCCGGAGGGCGCATGAGCGACGTCCTGCTGGAGGTGCGAAACCTGCGCAAGGACTTTGTGCAGCGCGGCGGTCTGTTTGGACGGCAGGAGCACGTCGTGCGCGCCGTGGACGACGTCAGCCTGACGGTCCCGCGCGGGAAGACGCTTGGGCTGGTCGGCGAATCGGGTTCCGGCAAGACCACCATCGGCAAATGCATCCTGCGACTGATGGAACCCACGGCCGGGGAAATCCTGTATGACGGCGTGGACTTCAGGGCTCTGGACGCGCGGCAGCTACGCGCCAGCCGCGCCGACATGCAGATGATCTATCAGTCCCCTTCCGCGTCCCTGAACGGTCGCATGACCGTGGGTCAAATCGTTGGCGAACCCCTTTGGATTCACGAAGGCATCGGCAGCAGCGTGGCGCGGGACCGTGTGCTGGAACTGATGCACGTCGTCGGGCTCAAGGAGGAACATTACTTTCGTTACCCCCATGAGTTCAGCGGCGGCCAGCAACAGCGCATTGGCATCGCGCGGGCCCTGGCGGTGCGCCCGGGACTGCTGATCCTGGACGAACCCACTTCCGCTCTCGACGTCTCGGTGCAGGCACAGATTCTAAACCTCTTGCAACAACTGCAGGACCAGTTTGATTTGACATACCTGTTCATTTCCCACGACCTCAGCGTTGTGCGCTACATGTGTGACGAGGTCGCCCTGCTCTATTTGGGCAAAATTGTTGAGCAGGCGCCCGTGCGCACGGTCTTCGAAGATTCGCGACATCCCTACACCCAGGCCCTGATATCCGCCATTCCCGAACCGGAACCGGACTCGCAGGGCGAGCAAATCGTGTTGCGCGGCGACCCCACGGCCGGTCGGCCGGAGAGGGGTTGTCCATTTGCGCCGCGTTGTCATGCGGAGACCCTCGACCGCTGCGCAAGAGACGAGCCGCCGCTGGTCACGGTCGATGCCGACCACCAGGTCGCCTGCCATTTGCATCCAGAGCTAATCTGATGCTCAGGCAGGTCACGGTCGAAGACATTCACCCGATCGCCATTGGCGCCGGCATTCTGGGGACGGGCGGGGGCGGCAATCCCTATCTGGGCAGCCTGCACCTGCGTTCCGTGCTGGAAGAATTCGGGCCGCAGCCGGTGCTCGACCCCAGGCAGGTGCCCGACGACGCCTGTCTGGTGGTCTGCGGCAACATCGGCGCGCCCACCGTAAGCATCGAGAAGATCCCGCAAGGGCGGGAAATGGCGGAAGCCATCGTCCAGCTGCAAAACCACGTTGGCCGCAAGTTTGATGCCGTGGTCATCGCTGAAATCGGTGGCGCCAATTCGATGCAACCGCTGATTGCCGGCCGGCAACTGGGCATCCCGACCGTGGACGCCGACGGGATGGGACGCGCCTTCCCGGAAATCCAGATGTCCGCCTTCGTCTTTGAGGGTGACATCAGCGCCGCGCCCTACGCCCTGGTGGACGTCGCCCATCGTTTCGCCCTGGTGCCACAGGCCGCCACGGAAAAGTGGGGCGAACGTGTGGCGCGCAACATCGCCATCAGCATGGGCGCCCGCGGCGCCATGGCCGGCTACGTGATGAATGGCGTCCAGATGCGGTCAACCGCGATTAAATACACCCTCAGCCTGGCCCGCCAGCTTGGCCGCGCCGTGCTCAACTCCCAGGGCGATGACGTGCCGGCGGTGGTGGCGGGGCGCCTGCAGGGCAAAATCATTTTTCGCGGCAAGATCAACGACGTGAATCGTCGCATCGTTCGCGGTTTCGCCCGGGGCGACCTGACCTGTGTCGCGTTTGACGGCAGGGACGAACTGAAGATCGCCTTCCAGAACGAATACCTGATCGCCTGGCACGATGGCGAGGTGGTCGCGACGGTGCCCGATTTGATCTGTATCGTCACTGCCGAAACCGGTGAGCCGGTCTCCACGGAAATGCTGCGCTACGGGACGCGCGTTGTGGTCATCGCCGTGCCGGCGCCGGCCGAAC
>DAOUIB010000040.1:0-10122 GCA_034428275.1 Anaerolineae bacterium | reverse complement strand
GCACCATATCGAACCCGGCAGTTAAGCCTGTGAGCGCGGATGGTACTGCCCTGGCGACGGGGTGGGAGAGTACGCCGCTGCCAACCCTTTGGGGGCGCGTCGCCACAAGCGCGACGCGCCCCCGTTTCCTGTCAGGAGGCTGGCACACAAGCATGCAGGGACGAAGCGAATGGATGGTGGCCTGGGTGACCAATGCGCCGCAGGAAGCACAAATCGTCGCCGGAAAACTGCAGCATGAAGGCATCCAGACCTTGCTGCACCGTCAGGCCGGCGCCAGCGCCATGGGAATTCACATCGGGCAACTGGGAGAAGTCCGTGTGCTGGTACATCCATCCGACTATGAAGTCGCACTCGAAATCCTGAATCCAGGGAACCCAACGTCGTTGCCGCAGGACGGCTCAAACATCATCTTTGAAGACAAAGACAATGAGTAACGCCGCGAAGGACAGCTCCGCGAATCAGGTCTGACAGGTCACATTCGGGGACAAGCCCGGGACGGGGCTTGGCTCCACAAGGCAAGTCGGCTGCCATCTCTTGTGACCGCTGCGACAGTCATGACCTGCCCCCTTCGTTTCCAATTCAGGATATCAGTCCTGTCGCAATGCTAACGCAGTCCATTTCAACGAAAACATTGTCGATGCCATCACCGGCAGCAACGAAACAGGGAGCCAAATGTCGGTTTACCCTGCAAAGGGCAGGTGGGTCCCGAAAGTCTGCCCGTGACAGTTAAGCGGCTCCGCCCCTTGATCTACCGTTCGAATTGAGCGAGATTCCAGGTAATGATTGTCCCGGCTCGCAGTCCCGGGACCATAGTGCAGGCCATAGATGCCATCCCAGGCGTGGGAATCATCAGGCGGCACCAGCCGTTGGCCATGGGCAAACGGCAAATCGGGAAACTCTGCTCGACATGAGCCTGACCCGACACAAGCGGACAAAAGGCTGTCCTGGCGGGGGATCGCTCCGGGGAATGTGGTTGTCGGAACCGTGAAAGAAACAAGGGGTCTGTCATTGAAGGAATGGCTGATTCCGGTCGGGATATTGCTGGTTTCCTGTTTTTTCCGCGTCATTCAACTTGATACGGCATTCTTTGGCCCGGAGCAGGCCTGGATAGCGCGGGCCAGTCTGCAATTGGCCGATCTCCAGCATTTCCCTACCCACATGTATCCGTCGAGCGCCAATTACAGTCAATTGCCCCTGACGGTCTTTCTCACTTTCATTCCTTATTTGTTTTCGGACAGCGTTTTTGCCCTGCTTAACCATTACCTGCTGTTGAATCTGCTGGCAGTCGGGTTGTGTTGGTGGTTTGTCCGTCGCTACTGGGGACTGTATGCGGCCACCGTGGCCACGCTTGTCTATGCCTGTATGCCCTGGGCGATCTTCCTGTCGCTTCGCATTTGGCCCAACACGCTGCTGCCACCCTTCGTGATGCTTTGGGCCCTGGGATGCGGACTGGCTTTCGCAGAAAGAAAGCCAGGCTGGTTGAAACTGGCCTGGGCCGCAGCCTGGTTTGCCTTGCAATTGCATATCAGCGGCATTCTCTTGCCGGGGGTCCTGTTCATCATGATGTGGGTCTATCGCCCACCCGGGGGTTGGCGCCATGCGCTCATCGGCAGCCTCCTGGCCTTGCTGCCTGCGTTGCCGTGGTTATTCGCGCAATTCACGGATACGGCGGAATTCGGACTGAATCTTTCCACATCGGCCGGCAGGCACGGTCTCAGGATCAGTTTCGAACAAGTCATTCAGTTTCTGACCGCTCGCGATCTGGCAGCAAATCTCCTCAGTGAAAGCCGGGAACTCCTGGTTTCCCGCCTGAACTATCTGCAGTTTACGGCGCCGGTCTGGTTGATCCTGTTTTTTGCCTCACTGCTTTTTGTCCTTTGGCGTTTCAGGCAGGCGGGCGAAGGAAAACGGCCTTTGTACCTGCTGCTCGTTCTTTGGAACGTGATGTCACTGGGCTTTACCTTTTTTGCGCGCGCGCATTACACGCTGGCCTATTACCTGCCGGTACTGCCGGCTCCCTGCATCGCGCTGGCTATCCTGATGAAGCATTTGGCCGGAACTGTGTCTCGCACTGGCGCCGCACTTTCTGCTGCCCTGCTGCTGCTCTGCATTCTCAATCTCAATGCCGTATGGATCGTGGACCAACAGATCAACGAGGACATCCGTCGCGAAGATCCCGGCAGTCATGCCTGGTCGACGGGAGATTACACTCCCCCGCTCAATTGGCAGCTGGAAGTTGCCCGCCAGGTTCGTCGAATGCTGGAAGCCGGGGACGCGTCAGAATTGATTCTCGTTTTCCATGTAGACAAGGGGGAAAGTTCCGGGTACTTGCGTTGGCCCTTCGAGTACCACTTGCGGGGCCACTCCGTGCGCGTCCTGGACAGCAAGCAAGCTCATCTCCTTTTTCCCCGGGGAGCAGCATTGTTTCTCTGGAATGAGAAAGAGTCCGATCTAAAGGAAGACCTGAAAAGCGACTGGCAGTTGCAACTGAAAGTGGGCCCCTTTCACTTGTTCAGGTCAGATGGCGACGGGAGGCCTGTACCCGAGAGTGTTTTTGGCGATCGCCCGGTCTACGAAAATGGTCTGCAACTTGTGGGGTATGACGCACTAAAATGTGAAGGCAAGTGGGGATTGCACTGGACGCCCGGCCCCGCAGACGTGGACAGCGGCCCGATGCATTTCTTTGTGCACCTGCTCGATGGCAGCTCCGAAAAACTGGCGCAGCGCGATCTTCGCGTCTATGACCCGGGGGACTGGCGTGAGGGTGACCGAATCGTAACAAGCTTTGATTTCGGTCGTGAACTCCAGGGACTGCCGATTGAAACCCTGCGTGTGGGTCTCTACTATTTTTCAGACGAGACCAATTCCTATTTGAGAGGAATCAATGCGCTTGATGAACAGGGGCGACCTCGGCAATACGCGATCGATATCCCCCTCGAAGGACCTTGCGTCTAGACAGCCAGGTCTCTCGTCGTGAATGAAACCCTGACTGCAATTTCCGGCATACGCGTGGGTCATGTCACGGACAGGGAGGGCTGCACGGGCTGCACGGTCGTGCTCTGTCCGCCTGATACGGTCGCCGGCGTCGACCAGGGTGGAGGTGGGCCGGGCACGCGCGAAACGGACCTCTTGCGTCCGACCGGGCACGTCGACAAGGTTAACGCAATCCTTTTGTCCGGCGGTAGCGCCTACGGCTTGTCCGCCGCAGGTGGCGTCATGCGCTGGCTTGAAGAACGGGAAACGGGATACCGGACGGGCGACGGCTCGGTCGTGCCCATTGTTCCGGCCGCCATTCTGTATGACCTGGGGCTGGGCGTTCGTGGGATTCGTCCAGGTGAGGAAGCGGGCTACCTCGCTTGCAGCCGGGCCAGTTCGAAACCGGTTGAAGAGGGCAGTGTGGGCGCCGGAACAGGCTGCCGCGTGTGTGCAGTGGCGGGCAACAGCAGAGCCAGCAAGGGCGGAACGGGTTCCGCCCTTGTTTCTGCCGATGGCGGTCTGCAGGTCGCGGCGCTCATGGCCGTCAACGCTCTCGGCGAGATTTTGGACGAGGAGGGCAGAATTCTGGCCGGGCTGCGTTCAACGCGAAACCGCAGGGAATTCGTACCTGTGCTGGAAGAATTGGGCCAACACATGTCGGCGCGGCAGTCGCTGCAGAACACCGTCTTGGGCGTGGTTGCGACCAACGCCAGATTGACGAAGAGCGACGTTTCCCGCGTAGCCCGGATGGCCAGCAACGGAGTGGCGCGTGTTGTCAGGCCGGCGCACACGGCCCATGACGGTGACACAATGTTTGCCCTGGCCACGGGCAGGCTGGAGGCTGATGCCAGCGTTGTTGGCGCCTATGCCGCGGAAGCGGTTGCCATTGCCATCCGACGGGCTGTTCGCGCGGCCACGTCGCTCGGTGGAGTCCTGGCCATTTCCGACCCGGGTTGTGAGGCGGTTGGCGGAAGCTGGAAGTAGAGAGGCGAACAGATGCCAAAAGTCCTGATCGTCGAGGACGAGGAAGTCCTGCTCAGAAACCTGAAAGCACGGCTGCGCGACGACGGATTCGAGGTTTTCGTTGCCTCGGATGGTGAAGAGGCTATGGCGCTCATCCGCGCGACACCGCCGGACCTGGTTGTGCTGGACATTATGTTGCCAAAGCTCGATGGCCTGAGCATTTGCCGCATGCTGCGCAAGGACGAATCGCTTGCCAACCTGCCCATCATTATGCTGACCGCACGCGGCACTGAAGTGGACCGCATCGTCGGCCTGGAAAGTGGCGCCGACGATTACATCGTCAAGCCCTTCAGTCTGGGAGAATTCCTGGCGCGGGTACGGGCCGTTTTGCGCCGGTCGCCAGGACACCAGCCGCCACAGGAGAGACTGGTGGCCGATGACCTGACTCTGGATCTGAAGGGCCACAAACTGTTTTGCGGTGACGTCGAAGTGCATCTCAGCAACCGAGAATTCATGTTGCTGGCCGAACTGATGCGCAACAGCGGAGCCGTGCTAACCCGGGACCTGTTGTTGACCAGGGTGTGGGGCGAAGACAATTTCGTGGAAAAGCGCAGCGTCGACGTGCACGTGCGTTGGCTGCGCGAAAAGATCGAGGTGGACCCCTCCCATCCCCGGCGAATTGTGACCGTGCGCGGCGTCGGATATCGCTTCGAGGGTTGATGACACGGGCCGCAGCGCTACAGGTGTTACTGGCAGCGGCCCTTTGGGGCACTACCGGTACCGCCCTTGTCCTGGCCCCTGCTGACGCCGACGCCGCCGGCATTGGCGCCCTGCGATTGTTGCTTGGCGGGCTGGCCCTGGCGCTTCTGGCATGGCGTACAGGAGACCTGCAGCGGGCCCGACCCCTGCCGTTGCGAACCCTGGCTGGAGCAGGGGGCATGATTGCCGCTTACCAACTTTGCTTTTTCAACGGGGTTGCGCGCAACGGAGTCGCCATTGGCACGATGGTTGCCATTGGAAGCGCACCCGTGCTGGCCGGCGTTCTCGAATGGGGGACAAGCGGGCGCAAACCCGGCGGGCGCTGGCTGGCTGCCACGACGCTGGCACTTTCTGGCTGCGCCCTGTTTTTGTTACCCGGTGAACGCATGCCCGCGATGCTGGAACCCGCAGGTCTGTTCCTGTCGCTCGGCGCCGGTTTGTCCTATGCCGGCTATGCCCTGACCGGCAAGCGACTGTTGTTGCGCATGTCTCCCAACGCCGTGATGGCGCTGATCTTCCTGCCTGGGGCCCTGTTTCTGTTGCCCTTGCTGGCAGTGCGGGACCTGAAATGGGTCCTGCAGCCTGATGGATTTCTGGTTATCCTGCACCTGGGCCTCATAACCACCGCGCTGGCTTACGTGCTGTTCGCGCGCGGGCTCCGGCAACTGGCCCCCTCGGTGGCCGTTACACTCAGCCTGGCGGAACCGCTGGTTGCCGCTGCACTGGGCATTTTGCTCCTGGAAGAGCGGCCCGGAAGTCGTGGTCTGCTGGGGATGATCGCCCTTGCCGCGGCCCTCCTGTGGCTTTCAGTACCCGGGACGGGGGGAAGGACGGGGGAAAATGGACGAGCTAAAAGTTGATTTCGAGGCTGCCCGGCCTGCGGAGGCTGCTGAAGCGGCCGTCCTGCGCTCGATGGCGGACAGTTCCTGCAACGTTCTGTTTGCGCTGGACAAGGATAGGCGGGTACTGGCATTAAACAGCAGGGCCTGCGAGACCTTTGTCGTCGACCGCGGTTTTCGGGGTTCTCTGGTCGAACTGACCGGGTCCGGCGAGCTGGACACCCTGGTCAGCGAAGCCCTGCGCAACGAGGAACGTGTCCTTGAAGAACAACTTCAGCTAAACGGCCGCTGGTGGCACGTCCACATCTATCTCGTCGATCGATCGGGGCCGCAAGCACTGGTCAGCGTTGCACTGGAAGACGTGACCCGGCTGGTCCGTCTGAATCGGGCGCGGCGCGATATGGTGGCCAACATTTCTCACGAGTTGCGCACTCCGATTGCCAACATTCGTCTCATCATCGACAGCCTTTTTTTGGATACGGCCAAGCCCGGCCGCAAGAACAGTATTCGCTCCCTGCACGCCATCGGCCGCGAAACCGATGCCCTGCAATGGATGTCCGAGGAATTGCTGGACCTGTCGATGATCGAATCCGGCCAGGCCCTGATGAAAATGGTCGACGTGCCGGCGAGAGAAGTTGTCGCGCAGGCTGTCGAGCGAATGGCGGACTTTTGTGAAGACAGGGAAGTCCGCATTGTTCAGAAAGTGCCTCGAAACGCCTGCGTCCTTTGCGACCCGGACAAACTGGTCCGCGTGCTGGTCAATTTGCTCCACAATGCCCTGAAGTGGTCGCCAGGGGGTGAGAAGATCCGCGTGGTCGTCACGCGGGAGGACGATGAAATCCGGTTTGGCGTGATCGACCGTGGCGAAGGGGTACCGAAGGAATACACCGGTCGCATTTTCGAGCGCTTCTATCAGGTCGATCCATCGCGCAGCGGCAACGAGGGGACCGGTTTGGGACTCGCCATTTGCCGACATATCATCGAGGCGCATGGCGGCACGATTCGTGCGGAGAGCAACGCAATGCGCAAGGGCGGACGATTTTACTTCACGGTGCCCGCCGGCAACCGACCCTGATTTTCGCACCACGCTCCTCCAAAACATGCTATAGTCACTTGCAACAGGCAACCTTCGGGGCAGGGTGAAATTCCCTACCGGCGGTATGGCAGTTCCTGCCAAGCCCGCGACCCGTGTCATCAGCCCAAGGGGTTGATGCGTCATGACCCCGGTCATGCCGGTGGATCTGGTGCGAGGCCAGAGCCGACAGTGAAAGTCTGGATGGGAGAAGGTCGCTGGAGAATGCTTCGCTGCGTCGGCGTGCCGCGTGCTTCAGGTCGCGCGTGCCGACGCCGCCGCGGCGTCTCTCTTCTGTTGCCCGCCCCGGGCTCGCCTGTCAATGCAATGACTCGACTGGGCGCAAGCCGGGGCCAGGGATGATTCGCCCGAATTTAACGGACAGGCAGGCCCGTAACCCTCTGTCGAGGCGGCTCGCTCCATTGGCGTTGATCGCGGCCGCGTTACTGCTTTGGCAGATTGTGGCCGCCCTGCAGGTCTATCCGGTTTTCATCATCCCGCCGCCCGCCGCGGTGCTGCAAAAGTTCGTGGCCGTTTCGCTTGACGGCAGCCTGTTGCATCACAGCGTGGTGACCCTGCAGGCTGTGTTGGCCGGTCTCGCCGGCGGGGCCGTTGCGGGGGCGGCGCTTGGTTATCTGGTCGCGCGCAGCGCCTTGCTGGAAGATGCCCTGGCGCCCTTCGTCGTTGCCCTGCAGTCGACGCCGATCGTTGCCTGGGCCCCGCTGCTGGTGATCTGGTTCGGCAGCGGACTGACGAGCAAGGCCATCACCAGCGCCCTCATTGTGTTTTTTCCAACCTTCGTGAATACCGTGGTCGGAATGCGCAACGTGCCCGCTTCGCTGCAGGACCTGTTGCGCGTACACCGCGCAACACGCCGGCAAATGCTGACTGTGCTGGAGATCCCCGCCGCCCTTCCCGTTCTGCTGGGGGGGCTCAAAATCAGCGCGACCCTGGCGGTCATCGGGGCGGTCGTGGGTGAGTTCGTCAGCGCTGATGCGGGCCTGGGCTTTCTCATCACGCTGGCGCGCAGCCGTTACGACACCCCGCTGGTGCTGGTGGCGGTCATCGCCCTTGCCGTGATTGCCCGTCTCCTTTATGGCGCCGTGTCCATGCTGGAGCGCCGCTTGCTTGCCTGGCAGCGTACCGGCGCGCCCGCGAGATACCTGCAACAGGGAACAATTCAGGAGTAGCCAAATGCGTCGAGTGTTTATTCTCTTGTTGTTGCTGCTGCTGACAGCAGGAAACGCCACTGCCCAGGATCCGGTCACCGTCGAGCTCTTTCTGACCTTCATTCCCAACGTGCAGTTCGCGCCAGTCTATGTCGCCATTGAGAACGGCTACTTCGCCGGAGAAGGCCTCGATGTACGCATCCGCCATGGCGCCGAGCACGACGGTGTGGACCTGGTCGCGGCCAACCAGTTGCAGCTGGGAATCTTCGGTGGGGAGCAGGTGTTGCTGGCCCGCTCACAGGGACGCCCGGTGGTGTCCGTTTACGAGTGGTTTCAGCAGTTTCCGGCGGGCGTGGTGGCGACAATCGGGTCCGACCATGAAGCCCCGGAGCAATTCAGCGATCTTGCCGGCAAGAGCGTTGGCATTCACGGGCGCAGCGGTGTCACCTGGACGGCCTTTGTCGCCTTGATGAACGCCGCGGGGATGAACGAGCAGGACTTTGAACTGGAGACCGTTGGTTTCAACGTGCCGGAACTGGTCTGCCTGGGCCTGATCGACGCCGCGGTGGTCTATCTGAACAACGAGCCACTGCAAATCGATGACAGAATCAGCGCCAGGGACTGCGGTGACGTGCAGGGCTATCGTGTATTCCCGGTGACGCCGGTCGCCGATCTGGTATCGAACGTGATTGTGACCAACGAGACGACGATCGACGCTGCACCAGACCTGGTGCAGGCATTCGTCAACGCCTTCGACAAGGGCCTGCAGGCGGCCATCGCCAACCCGGCTGCAGCCATGCTGGCCAGCGCGCCCTATGTGGAGGGTCTGGTTAAGGAGGAGGAGTTGCCCCTGATTCAGGCCCTGTCACAGGCGTACGAGGAGTACGAGGCGGGAGAGGGGAATCGCGATGCCTTCTTTGCAGCCTTTGTGGAAACCCTTTTGCCGAAAGTACCCCCGGAGCCGGTTGACCTGCTTCAGTTCAGTGTGCTGCTGCAAACCATTCCCCTTTGGGAGGCAGAGGTGTTGGGCCACAGCGACCGCGACTCCTGGGTGACGACTGCCGCTGCCTTGCAGGCCGCCGGTATGCTGGAGAGCGCGCCGGAGGTCGATCTGGCTTTCACCAACCGCTTTGTGCCGGGCTGTGCGGCCGGTGGCGATTGTCCGTGAACGCCACGCCTGGTTTGGACCGGGCAATTCCATGAAGGTCCAGGTCGAAAACCTGCAGGTCAACTATCCGGTCGGAAGCGCCGGTCAACTGGAGGCCCTGGGGCCGCTGGATTTCACAATCGCTGGCGGCAGTTTTGTGGCCCTGTTGGGTCCCAGCGGCTGCGGCAAATCCACCCTGGTGCGCGTGCTGGCCGGCTTGCTGCAGCCGACCCGGGGAGTGGCCCTGCTGGATGGAGTCGAACCTGATGGCGGAGGAACGGGTATTCTGTTTCAGGATGCCAATCTGCTGCCCTGGCGCCGCGTGCGCGACAACATGGCCCTGCCGCTTGAACTCGCGGGAGTCGAGCGGGAGTCACGTTACCGCGCAGTGCGGAAACTGTTACCCGTCCTGGGGTTGGAAGGTTTTGACATGGCCTGGCCCGCGGAACTCTCCGGCGGCATGGCCCAGCGGGTGGCCATAGGGAGGGTGCTGTTGCAGGAACCGGACCTGCTGCTGCTGGACGAACCCTTCGGAGCGCTGGACGCCATCACCCGCGAACAACTGGGTCTGGACCTGCTGCGCTTCCGGGCCCGCGCCGGCCAGACTGTGCTGATGGTCACACACGACATCAACGAAGCCCTGCTGCTGGCAGATCGTGTGCTGGTGCTCAGCCCCCGACCGGGCCGTCTCGTCGCCGACCTGGCCGTGCCCCTGCCTCGTCCGCGCCGCCTTGAGCACACCTGGTCACAACAATATGTAAACTTGCTGCGTCAGTTGCGCGCTGCCCTGGGCAGGGGAGCGGCAGAACATATGCGAAATGCGGCCCTGGAGGTGCAATGACAATTGACGTGGAAGCCTTGCGGGCGCAGTTCCCGTCGCTGCAACAAGGAGGTGACGACGGCCGCCCCTTCGTTTATTTCGACAATCCGGCCGGCACCCAGGTGCCACAGGCGGTCATTGATGCAGTCAGCAACTATTACCGCAGCATGAACGCCAACGCCGGAGGTCTGTTCAGGACCAGCCTGCGAACTGAAGCCATGGTCTCGGCAGTGCGCGCCGCGCTGGCGGACTTCCTCAACGCTCCTTCGGACGTGGAAATCGTCCTTGGCCCCAACATGACGACGCTCAGCTTTGCGCTCGCTCGCTCTTTGGCGCAAACGCTGCGACCTGGCGACGAAATCGTCCTGACGCGCATG
>DAOUIB010000039.1:0-3342 GCA_034428275.1 Anaerolineae bacterium | reverse complement strand
TGGAAAGGGGAAAGTTGTCGTAGCCGCCGGTCAGGGCGAAGAAATGCGTGCGAAACACGCCCTCGCGCGCCAGTTCCCAGGCATATTGGGCGATGCGCGCCTGGTCGAGCTGGAAGTGGGCGACTTCCACCTGACTCAGGCGGAGAATGGCCGCCAGCAGCAGGATGCCGCCGAAAACGACCGACGGCCAGGACAGGCCGGGTCGCATCGACCTGAAAGTCTTCATCCGCATCCGGCAAGGGCGATCACTTGCGAAGGCAGGCGGGCAAGTCGGGCATCCGCGCCAGGGCCAGGGGGCGGCGGAGCGAAAGCGTCGTCACGGCTTCTCCCCTGCGGGTCATCGCCGAAAGTATACAGCGGCGCTTTCGGCAAAGTACAATGGCGGGCCTGACCGCCAGGGCGGAAGTGAGGTCCCCTGTTGCAGGGCAACATCAAGGCCTGGACCGGATTCTGGTCGCTGGGGTTGATCTGGGGTTCGTCCTACCTGTTCATTCGCATCAGCATCACCGGCAGCGGGCTGTTTGACGGCGGCGATGGCGGCGGATTTTCGATCTTTGAAATCGTGTTCATCCGCACCCTGATCGGCGCGCTTGGCCTCGGCGCCATGGTCTTCCGGGGACGTCACCCCCTGCCGCGGGACGCTGCGACGCTGCGCGCGCTGGTCCTCATCGGCCTGGGCAACGTGGTGCTGCCCTTCCTGCTGATCACCTGGGGTGAACTGTACATCAGCAGCAGCATGGCCGCGGTGCTGCAGGCCAGCACCGCGCTCTTCGCTCTGGTCATCGCCCATTTTCTTTTCGCCGACGATCGCATCACCCTGCGCAAGGTCATCGGTCTGTTGACCGGCTTCGGCGGTGTCGTTCTGTTGTTTCAGGGCAACCTGGGCGGCGAGCAGAGTCTGGCGGGCATGGCGGCGCTGGTGGGGGCATCGCTCTGCTACGCGGTCTTTACCTCCTGGGGCCGCAAGCTGATTCAGCGCGACATCGCGCCCGTCGTGGTGGCCACGGCCACGTTGGCCGTCGGCGCGGTCGTCACCGGACCCATGGCCCTCTTTTATGGACTGACGCCGCTGCAGGACGTTAGCACAGACGCGCTGGTGGCCGTGCTCACGCTGGGTCTGCTGAACACCTTTGTCGGCTACAGCATTTACTATTTTCTGGTGCGCGAGCTGGGCGTGGCGCGCACCTCGATGGTCACCTATGTTTTCCCGGCGGTGGGAGTGGCGCTGGGCGCGCTGCTGCTGCAGGAGGAGATCGGCGCGCTGCTGATTGCGGGCGGAGCACTGATCATCGCCGGCATCGCCATCGTCAACCTGCGCTCGCGACGGCCCACCTTCAATCCAGGGGCGCGGCGTCTGCGACCTTCTCGCCCGACCCGGGGTCCGGCATCCCCGCCAGGGTCGGATTCCCCGGGCGATTCACCCTGAACCTGGCTCCGCGGCCGTCCGGATCAGGCCTGGCTGTGCGTGACGATGAATGAAAAACGGTCGCCCGCCACGCGCAAGCTGTATTCCCCGTTCGGATAATGCGGATAAATGTCGAAGGAAAGCAGTTGCCATGAATCGGCGCGCCTGGTTTCCATGGTAACCCCGGCATGGACAAGATCTACCGTGGCGCCGGCAGGCACTCCGATCCGCACCTGGTCGCCTGGCCGGGCTTCCCTGATCACGGGCGGGACCAGGGTCCGGACGTCGGGCAGCGCCTCGTTTTCATCCCTGCTGTAATAGCTGATGCCATTGTGGGCGACCGGGATATGGTGAATCCGGTGGTAATGCTCGTCAATCCAGTTGACGCGGGCTCCCGGCGGGTTATCCAGATGCGCCTCGATCTCGATCAGCCAGAAGCGGGGAAAGGTAGCGAAGACCTCCGCCATCATGGCCGGCAGGTCGTCAGCATATCCGGGTATTCCCGTGACGTTCAGCGGCTCGGCGTAGGAGTCCTTTGGTCCGTCGTAGCCGGCCCGGTCCAGATGGTAGTAGACGACGGGCTTTCGACCGCCGGAGATAAAGAATATCTTGTCGTCCTCCGAGGTCAGGGCGGTGACAGCCGCCATCATGCTCCGGTAATCATCCCTGAAATATCGCTGGTCGCTTTTTTCCATGGCCCTGACACTGCCCAGCGCCAGGAGTCCGGCCAATGCCAGGGCTCCCGCCAAACGCAGCCAACGATGCCGCAACAGGGCCGCCAGACCGATGCCGAAGCCGGCGAATACAAAGGGAGCGAAGACGATGAAGTGACGTTCCTGCAGGTCACTGATATAGAAGGGGACAAAGGGCAGACCCAGCGATGTGATCAACAGGGGATGCAATGCGCAACCGAGGAGAATCAGGGAGGTGGCGCGGCGATTGTGACGCCAGTTCAGGGCCAGGCCGAGGACGAAGACCGCGCTGACGAGCAGAACCGGCAGGATCCAGTCGTCGATATGGACGGAAACGCCGGTGGCGAACAGCGTCGCCATAAGCTGGTAGGCAAACAGGGGTTCAAATGTGGCCGGCCCCCGTTCTGTCCTGATCGTTCCAATGGTGAATGCAACCCAAAGGAGCAGCACAACGCCGGCAATCATGTTGGCCAGGACCCATTGCCGGTGGCCACCGCGGAATTCGCGCCAGTGAAGGACCCGGTGCAGCGCAAGGATGGCGAGGACGAAGACGCCAAAGGGATGGCTCAGTGCCGCTCCGATGCCGCTGATCGCCTGCAAACGCGGCCATCCCCTGCAGGAAGCGTAAATCAGGAGGGCCGCGAACATCGTCACCAGCGGGTACATGCGCGCGTCCTGCGACCAGGTGACGTGGAAGGGAGACAATGTGATGAGCAATACCGCCAGCGCGGCGGCGAGATGGCGCCGGCTCAAATGCAGGGTTAGCGAATGGACGACTGCTATCGTTATCAGGGCGAGGAATACGGACAGGGCGCGGATGGCAAACTCGCTGATGCCCGCCAGGCGCAACCATAGGTGAAGGAACCAGAAATAGAGGGGCGGGTGAATGTCGTCCGCGGTCTTGATGGTGCCTTCGGCAAGGCCCATCTGGCCGAACCAGACGGAAAACGCTTCATCCCATCGCAGGGGCCAGTCGCCGACAGCGTCCATGCGCAAATGGAACGCCAGCAAAAGGGCCAGGACAAGGAAAACCTTCATTGTTGTCAGGTCGGTGTTGAATTGGCGTTTTTTGGGGTGGGGCAGTGCATGCGGCAAGTCTGGCACGGCCTCCTGACAGGAAACGGGGGCGCGTCGCCTTGTGCGCGACGCGCCCCCAAAGGGTTGGCAGCGGCGTACTCTCCCACCCCGTCGCCAGGGCAGTACCATCCGCGCTCACAGGCTTAACTGCCGGGTTCGATATGGTGC
>DAOUIB010000038.1:0-3200 GCA_034428275.1 Anaerolineae bacterium | reverse complement strand
CTTCAGCGTGAGAAAGCCGAAGCCGCGCAGGGCGCTGCGCCGGGCGGGCGAAAGGGTGCAGGCGCGCAGCGGGCGACCGGCCTCCAGGTCCTGCTGCAGGGCGCCGAGCAATTCTCCCTCTTCCCGCACCTCCCTGGGGGCGCGGCGACCCTTGAGGCGGAGCTCATTGTCAATGCGCTCCAGTCGCGTCTCCAGCGCCACCAGGTCATGCAGCAGCAATTCGGCTTCCAGCATCTCCAGGTCGCGCGTCGGGTCAACGCTGTCGTATGGATGAGGCACGGCCTCGTTGTCAAAGGCGCGCAGCACCAGCACAAAGCCGTCCACCTGTTCCAGTTCCTGGCGAAAGCGACCCTGAATCCCGGTCTGGCTTACGCCCCTTTCGAGGCCGGCAATGTCGCTATAGGTGACCTGAATGTGGGTCGTCTTGCGCGGCCGATAGATGGCGCTGAGCCGGTCCACCCGTTCGTCCGGCACGCTGACGACCGCCGTGTGCACCTCGAAGCGGCCGGCTGCGGCGCCGGTCGCGATGTCCTGGCCGGTCAGGGCGTTGAAGAGCGTGGTCTTGCCGCTGTTGGGCAGGCCGATAATGCCGAGGCGCAGGGTCGTGGCCTCCTGTATGTCAACGGGATGGGCGGCGGATACGGCCTTGACATGGGGTTGGCGGGATTCGAACCCGCACGCCGGTTAGGGCAGGAGATTTTAAGTCACCCATGTCTGCCATTCCATCACAACCCCCTGTTGCAGTCTACCTGTCGGGCCCCTCCCGGTCAATCGGAGCGGGGTCGAGCAGGTGTCGATTGAACTGGTATTCGGGCGCCAGGGAATGCCACAAATGACCGCCGCGCAGAAACTCGTCCAGCAAGGCGCGGGACCATTCCCGGTCGGGATGCTGCCGCCGCACCCAGCGCCTGAAGGACACGAACAGGGGCCGGGCCAGGCGGAATTGTTCGATGATGATGTGCCCCCGCAGGCCGAAACGCCCGGCGAAATCCAGACGCCGCATCTCGTCCAGCAGCGCTGAAGCGTCCCCGGGCAGGCGCCGGTGCTCGACACGCCAGCCCCCGGCATCGCCCTCCAGGACGGCGTAGCAGGCATTCTGCAGGCCATCGTGGGGGGTACCCACCGGGCCCGGGTTGACGAAATGCCACTTCCCAATACGGCGTTCAAAGGCCATGTGGTAGTGACCCGCCACAATGCTGCACTCGTCAACACCGGCCAGCATGGCGAGCGCGTCGCTCTCCGACGTGACCGGCGTGATGGTCCTGAAGGGATTCCCCGGCGCGGCATGCACGACCCGCAGGGGCGGCGCATCGGCGAAGCGCAGGGACAGTTCATCCGGCATCACGGCGAGCCGCGCCTGCCAGGCATCGCCGAGCTGTTCCGCCAGAAAGTCGAGGAAGGCCCAGTCCTTGTGGGCGTTCAGGGGACTCAGCGCGACGCGATCCAGCAGGTAGTGTTCGTGATTGCCGCGGATGGCGACCCAGCCCAGGTCAAAAACCGCCTCCAGCACCTCCCGCGACCAGGGGCCGATGTTGATCAGGTCGCCGGCGACGACGACCTGGTCGAAATGCTCGCCCCGCATGTCGGCGATGACGGCCTCCAGCGCGGGCAGGTTGCCGTGGATGTCGGAGAGAAGGGCCAGACGTGTCATGCGCAACAACCAGTCCCGTTCCGGTCCTTCACAGGACCCTCAACGCCGTCTTCCAGCAAATGACGATTGAGCCGGTACTCCGGCGGGAGATAGTCCCACAGCCGGCCACCGGAAAGGAATTCCGCCGCGAGTTCAAGTGATTCTGCCCTTCCCCGATAATGCTCGGCGTGCCAGCGCCGATAGCTCGAAAACAGGGGGCGACTGCTCCACCAGCAGGTAGCCTTCAGCACCCCACCGCCCCTCAACATCCAGGCGTCTGAATTCGGCGACGAGCGGCCCGATATTTACCGGCACACGTCGGAATTCAGCCCGCCACCCGCAGTCGTCCCCTTTCAGCAGCATGTAACCGGCATTCGTCCGTCCATCAAGGGGTGCGCCGACCGAGCCGGGATTGAAGACCTGCCTGCCCGCCAGGCGCCGCTCGAAATGCAGATGGCAATGCGCGGTGACCACGCTTTTCTCCTGGACGCCTGACAGAAGCGTACGGGCTTCTCTTTCGTCAGTGTGACGATTGATCGTCCTGAATGGATTTCCTGCCGAGCCATGCAGGATTCGCAGGGGCGGCGCGTCGGCGAAGCGCAGCGTCAACTCGTCAGGCATGGTAGCGATCCGGGCCCGCCAATGGTCACCGAGTTGCTCAGCCGTCATCTCCAGCGCCCACTGGCTGTCGCGCCTTGCACTCTTTCCCGGGCCCTCTGCCAAATGGTCCAGGAACAGCACTTCGTGATTGCCGCGGATGGCGAGCCAGCCCAGGTCGAAGACCCTTTCCAGCACCTGTCGCGAGAAGGGTGCGCCGTTGATCAGGTCGCCGGCGACGACGACCTGGTCGAATTCCTCGCCCGCCATGTCGGCGATGACAGCCTCCAGGGCCGGCAAATTGCCGTGGATGTCCGCCAGGATGGCCAGGCGCGTCACGGCCGCAGGCGCGCCAGCAGCCACTGGTCGCGCAGGCTGAGGCCGGCGACCAGGGTGAAAGCCAGAAAGTAAAGCGCCAGCCAGGGCGCCAATGCCGGATAGTGCGCCAGGGCGGTCAGCGTGGCCGCCAGGGCATAGGCGGCCAGCAACAACTCGCCCGCCAGGGTACGGTCGATGCGCAGAGCGTAGCGGCTGACGGCCCGGGACTGCGCAAATTTGGGCGTGCGACGAAACTCCGCGGCCCCCGCGCCGAGACCGGCCAGCACCGCCAGGGTCGCGTTGAAGGTCATGCCCGTGCCCAGCAAGAGCAGCAAGGGAAAGGCGCGCAGGCGTCGCCGCCAGTCCGGATACAGCGCATACTGGCTCAGCACGTAGAGCAGCAGGGGCGCCAGCGCCGCCAGCCCCAGCGGACCCGGCAGCAGCGTATGCAGCTGGCCGCCCGGGAGCAGCAGCGGCGTCAGCAGCAACATCAGCAACATCAGCGGATGCGGCAGGTACTGGCACAGGTGCAGCGTGGCCATGATGCGTTGGGCGGGCGGCAGGGGCGCGCGCCACAGGGGCAGCAGCAGGCCGATCAGGGTGCGCGTGCTGCCGCGGGCCCAGCGCGCCTGCTGTTGCTTCCAGGCGGCCATCT
>DAOUIB010000037.1:0-5187 GCA_034428275.1 Anaerolineae bacterium | reverse complement strand
ACCCCGCCGTCCCCGCCCGCCCGACGCAGACCTGGGACCGGCCGGAGGAAACCCTCATCAGCCCGCGCTTTTCCCTCCCCCTGCCCGACGAGCTGCCGCCCGGCGATTACCGCGTCATGCTCGGCCTCCACAACTTCGAGACCGGCGAGCGCCTGCCCGTACGGGATGCTTCCGGCACCCCCCTGGGCGACGCCTGGGAACTGCTGCGCCTGGGCATTCCCGGCCAGTAAGCGGGCATGCAAGGGCGACTGTCGGCACTGGCGACCATGGTGAGAGACCGGCCCGGCACCCTGCTGCTGGCCCTGACCCTGCTCGCTCTGGTGCTGCGCCTGGCCTGGGGCCAGGCAGCGCTGGCGTATGACGTTTCGCTGGTGGACGAGGGCGACTATACGTCTTATCACCAGGCCGCGCGGCACTTCCTGAAGAGGGGCGATTTCAACTTCAGCCATTTTCTGGTGCGTCCGCCGGCCTTTCCCTTGCTGGTGGCCCTCGCCGGGTTGAACGCTGCGCTCGTCATCGCCTTCAACGCGCTGATCGGCGCCCTGCTGACTCCCCTGACCTGGCTGCTGACGCGTCGTCTGGGGCTGGCGCCGGGGGCGGCCCTGCTTGCCGCGCTGCTGGTCGCCATCGACCCGCTGTCCATCCGCTATACCGCTTTCCTTGGCCCGGGGTCGCTGGCCTTCGCCGGCGCCCTGGCGATGATGGTCGGGCTGCTGGCCATGCTGCAGGCCCGCGCGCAAGGCCGCGCCATCCTGTGGGCCGCGCTCGCCGCCCTGATGCTGCTGCTGTCGGTGTACGCGCGTCCTTCGATTTATGCCCTTCCGCTCATTCTGGCGTTATGGCTGCTGTGGACGCGCCGCGCCCGCTGGCCGGCGATTGCGGTCTTTGCGCTCATCAGCCTGGCGGGCATGCAAATGTGGGTGAACCACAACGCAGCTGTCCTGGGCAACGCCACTTTCTCCACCGTCGGCACCTGGACCCTGACCTGGTACCGCGCCATGCCGGTATTGCGTCTGGCAAAGGGCATGACTGTGCAGGAAAGCGAGGCCCAGGTTCTCGCGGCGGTGCAGACAAGGCTCGGCGGCGACCCGTCGAGCGCGAACCAACACAACTGGCTCGCCGCCGGGCCGGAGGTGGAACAGGCGCTGCAGGACGTCAGCCTGGAAATCTTCAGGGACCACCCGGTCGCCTGGCTGGCGACCTTCCCGTCGGGCTTCCTGCGCCTCTACAATCTTGTCCCGCCCCTCTCGCCACGCAGCGAGCTGTTCAACCCCGTCCACTATCCCCTGCTGCTGTGGAACTGGATTCTGCTGCTGCTGGCGATCATCGGCCTGTGGCGCCTGCTGCGCGAGCGGCGCTGGCTCCTGTTCTGGTGCCTGTTTCTGGTCATCGGCTACTTCAGCGCCGGCACCCTGCTGGTCAAGTCCGCCGGTATGAGCGGCCGCGAAAGCCGCATCGTCCTGCCCTTCCTCGCCATCGCGGCGGTCTGCGGCGCGGAGTGGCTGCTACCTCGCCTGCGCAGACACTGACGGCTTGGCACTGAAACCTTCGCCCCCTCCACTTCGCCCCTTCCGCTTCGCCGCTCCAGGGACAAGCACTGGCGCCTTGGCCGGCGCCAGCATAAACCGAAGCGAGGATAAACCGTTCCAGGGATAAACCGGTTCCAGCATAAACCGAAGCGGGGATAAACCGCCGCCTGCGCAAATTGCTGGGCCGGTAGCCGCGGCGCTGCGCTATACTTTGCGCAGTAATCGCTCAAGGAGAGGCTCTCATGACGACCTGGCATCAAACCATCATCGTAGGCAACCTGGGACGTGACCCCGAATTGCGCTATCTCCAGAGTGGCACGGCCGTGTGCAACCTGAACGTGGCCGTCAGTGAAAGCTGGAACGACCGTCAAAGCGGCGAGCGGCGTGAGCGCACGACCTGGTACCGCGTGTCCGTCTGGGGCGCGCAGGCCGAAACCTGTAACCAGTACCTCAGTCGCGGCAGTCGCGTGCTGGTGACCGGCACCGTCAGCGCCCGCGCCTACACCAACAACGCCGGCGAGCCGGCCGCCAGCCTGGACCTGCGCGCCCGTGACGTGCGCTTCATGAGCAGCCGCCAGGATGACGCCAGAGGAGGCAGCTACGAGGGCGGCGGTGGGCAGGGATCACGCCAGCGCGACAGCGACTCCGGTTTTGCCCCTCCGCCCTCCGACGTCGGCGAGATCCCCTTCTAGCGCGCGTCCTGGCCTGGCGCGGCCATCCTGACACCCCTTCCGGGATCAGGAGCCAGGCGTCATTTGAGCGTCAGGCGCAGTTCATAGTCCAGGGCTTCGGTGGTCAGCGCCGCCATGGGTGACAGCGCCAGCGTCACCTGCGTCGTCTCCGGCTGCAGCGCCAGGGTCCAGACGCCGGGCCCCGTCACCAGCCAGCGCTGCAGTTGCGGCTCGCCCGCGCCCTGTTGCACCGCCTGCAGCCACGTGCGCTGCGGCACGACATTGTCGCTCCAGACCCAGCCGCGCGCCTGCCAGCCGCCATCGTCCTTCTCGAAGTCGCTGTGGTAGTCCAGTTCCGGGATGCTGACGTCGTCGACCAGCATGCCGGGTTGGGTGATGGCGTCGTCGGTCAGCAGTTCGAAGCGCAGCAACAGCTCCCGCCCGGCCCAGGCGTCCAGCGGGATGCGCTCCCGCAGCCAGCCCTCGCTGCGGCCCGTGTAGCCGGGACCAATGGCGTTGCCATGGGGGTTGGCGCGGGTCATGGCGGGGCTTTCCAGCACCTGCCAGCGCCGCCCGCCGTCGTCGCTGAGCAGCACGTGGCCGTAGTCCCAGAGCTCCTCCATGTGGTACCAGAGGCCGAAGTGCAGCGTGGCCCCCGACAGGTCGCGCAGATCGAAATGCCGCGTGAGCGTCGTGTCGCTGTTGTCCTGGCGGTTGCTGTACCACAGGCGCCGACCGCTGGCGGGCGCCGTCGCCGTCAATCGCGCCTGCGCCGGCAACTCCAGCGCGATCTCCAGAGACTGCGCGCCCTGCAGGTTGTCCAGCCGCAGATAGTCGCTCGCGTATTGCGCCAGACTGGCCGAACGCCTGTAGGGGTAGGCGGAGACCGTCGCGGCCAGCGCCGGCGGGCGCAGGGGCAGGAGACTGCGATAGCCGTAGCGGCCCTCCGCCAGTTGCGTATCCTGCAAGAGGTTCGCCAGCACCCAGTCCGCGAAAAACGTTTCCACCCCTGGCTCGCCGCGCTCGATCAGCAGGGCGTCCAGCGCCTCCAGGGCGGGCGCCGGATGCTGCGACAGCTGCCGCAGAAAGTCCGCGCCGAAGCGATCGTGCAGGTAGGCCACGAAGAGCAGACCGGCGCCGTAGTGGGGGTAGGTGTTGCCGCTCTCCGGCCAGGTGTTGAGTTGCGTCCCGGGCTGCGCGAGGAAGGCCCGCGCCTCGGCTTCGGCGCCGAAGCTGAAGCCGGTATACAACTCGGCGAAGCCCGAGAAACCCTCGTTGAGCCAGACGTTCTCGTTGGGGTCCTGCTGCGCCTGGATCATGTGCTGGAACTCGTGCGCGGCGAGGCCGGCCAGCGCCCCGGCGTGGACCTCCGTGCCCAGCACGTCCAGGTTGAAGATGACCATCTCGCGCTGGTTGCTGGTGGGCACGGCCGCGCGCGGCCAGCTGTGCTCGCTGGAGAAGTAACCGGCCACGCGCGAGCCCAGACCGCGGGTGAAAAGCACGTAGACGCGCGGGTCGCCGTCCACGCCCGGCCGGTTTTCGCTGCCGAAGAGCGCGCGCAGCGGCCCGTAGATTTGCTCATCGAATAGCGCCGCCAGAGTCTGCAGGCTCGTCAGGTCGACCTCGACGCCGCGCTCGACCCAGAGCCAGACCTGCTCGCCGCCGACGCGCAGGCTGGCCTCGACCTCGAAGCGGCGGTTCTCCGCCTCGTTGGTGACGTTGAAGCGCAGGAGGTCGCCGGGCTGCCAGTCGGGCGCGCTGGCGGGCAGGGCCAGCTCGCCCTCCAGGCCGAAAACGCGACGGGCCAGGTCGACGCGGTCGCGCGCCGGCGCCTCCGCCGCGGCGAGGGCGGCCAGGGTGTCGGGTATGGCATCCGGGGGCTGCGCCGTCAGCGGAGAGACGCTCAGCAGGAGCAGCAGGGTCAGCAACAGTACGGGACGTCGCAACGAGATCCTCCCTTTGTAGTCCTGTACGCATTGTAGCCCGCCCCGGCGTTGCCCTGACGCCTGGTGCCGCCTACAATCGGCGCTCCCCTGAACGCAGGCAAGGAGCGCGATCCTGGGCGGCACCCTGCTCAACGCCATCGCAGTCCTCCTGGGCGGGCTGACCGGCCTGGTCATCGGCCAGCGCCTCAACGATCGCCTGCGCGCCGCGCTGGTCAGCGGCATCGGCCTCGTGACCGTCGTCGTCGGCGTCAGCAACGCCGGCCAGAGCGGCAACATCATCATCCCGCTGGTCAGCATCGTCAGCGGCGTGGTGGTCGGCGAGCTGCTGGATATCGACCGGCGCCTGCAGGGCTTCGCCGCCTGGATGCAGGCAAGAGTCGGCGACTCATCTGACGGCCATGCCCGCGCGCGCTTCATCAACGGCTACCTCTCGGCCAGCCTGGTGTTCTGCGTCGGGCCGCTGACCTTCGTCGGCTCGCTGCAGGACGGCATGGGCCTGCCGATCGGCTTTCAGCAACTGGCCATCAAGAGCGTGCTGGACATGATCACGGCGGCGACCTTCGCGGCCAGCATGGGCGTCGGCGTGCTTTTCAGCATCGTGACCATCCTGGTCCTGCAGGGCGGCCTGGCGCTGCTGGGCAGCACGCTCGGCGAGGTGATGAGCGTCGCCATGATCGCCGAGATGACGGCCGTCGGCGGCGTCATTCTGATCGGCCTGGCGCTGGTGCTGCTGGAGCTGCGGCCGCTGCGCGTGGCCAACTTCCTGCCGGCGCTCATCATCGCGCCCCTGTTGGTGGCCCTCGCCGAAGCCACCGGCATCATCCTCTACCCTTTTTAAAATTGCAGCGGCGGACGTTTGGGTTGAGGCAACGCCGTTCGGCGGCACACGGCGGCACTATTTTCTACCCTTTTTGATTCGCAGCGCCGGACGTCCGGGTTAAGGCAACGCCCTTCGGCGGCGGCCAGAGGCACTTGTGCTGGCGGCGGTTTATCCCTGGAGCGGTTTATCCCCGCTTCGGTTTATGCTGGCGCCGGTTTATC
>DAOUIB010000036.1:0-8685 GCA_034428275.1 Anaerolineae bacterium | reverse complement strand
GGTGACCAGTTCGCCCGCCTGTCTGGCGATGGCGGCGCTGACCGCCGGGTGGGCATGACCCGTCAGGGCGACCCCCTGGCCGCTGGTGGCGTCAAGGTAACTGCGCCCGGCATCGTCCCATACGCGAGTGCCCGCACCCCGCACCAGCGTCAGCGGCCTTTTGAAGTAGGCTCCAGACGTATGCGCGGACTCAATCTGGCGCAGGGACTGGTCGATTTTCTGCACACTCACGACTCAAAAACCGATCCGGCGCCGGCCAGCGCGCTTCGAACGGGCCCGGGGACGCGACCGTCGCTGATGATGACGCGGCCCGCCCCTCCGTCCAGGGCTTCTGTGGCGGCCAGCACCTTGCGTTTCATGCGGCCCTGGGCCCAGGCGAGTGCCTGTTCACGCTCGGCAGCGGCAATGACAGGGACGATGCTATCTTCATCGGGAAAATCGCGATAGAGGCCGCGCACGTTGCTGAGAATGATCAGGTCGGCCGCGCCCAGCGCCGAGGCGACGGCCGCGGCGGCGCGGTCGCCGTCGATGTTGAGCAGGCCGTCGCTGCTGACGGCCAGAGGCGGCAGCACGGGAATTCGGCCCGCCTCCAGGTGCGCAAGCAGGGCCTGCCCGTCGACTGTAGATATGGTCCCGCTGTAATCGTCACGAATGATGCGCACGCGTCCCTCCACCTGGGCGCGCAAGGCCCGCTTGCGACGCGCCCGAATCACGATGTTGTCGCCGGTCAGACCGGCCGCCCTGACTCCCTCGTGGCCGAGGCAGGCCAGGATCTCCCGGTTCACGGTTTCGGCTGCCTGCACGAAAAGATCGCGGGTCGGCGCATCCGTGTAGCGCGAACTGTGTCCAGATGGGGAAGTCAGGGTGCGCAGCGGCAACCCGGCATCCTCACAGAGCCGGTTCGCCTCGGCGCTGGCGCCATGTACCAGGACCAGCGGGCGCGGGTCGCCGTGCAGGACATCGACCAGGTCTTCACAGGTAGACGTCAGATCGACTCCCTCGGCGCCACCCAGTTTGACCACCAGCAAATTGGCGGGCACGGTCAATCCTTCAGGGATAGATTCCGGGAAAGGTGAGGCCGGTCGTTTCCTCCAGCCCGACCATCAGATTCATGCACTGTACCGCGCTGCCGGCGGCGCCCTTGCCGAGATTGTCGAGTGCGGCCATGACGACCAGGTGGCGACCGTCGCTGTCCAGCTCGAAACCGAGATCGCAATAGTTGGTGCCGGCCACCACGCGCGGTTCCGGTACGCGATGGAGCCCGGACCTGCTGCGCACGAGTCGCAGGAAAGGCTCGTCGTCGCAGGCCGCGCGATACAGGCGCCAGATCTCCCGTTCGTCGCGCGCCTGGCGCAGGTCGCAATGAGCGAGCAGATGGACGCCGCGCACCATTTCGATGGCCGTGACCGAAAAGTGCAGCGGCAGGTCGTCGCCGAGGACCAGGCGTACTTCTGCCATGTGCCGATGGCCTGCAGCGCTGTAGGTGCGAACGGCGCCGCTGCGCAGCGGGTGATGCGACCCTGCCGTCGCCCGGTTACCGGCCTCCGAGGAACCTACCTTGAGTTCGATGGCAGCCCTTTCAATCCAGCCGGCCCGGACCAGCGGCATCAATGCCAAATTGATGGCAGTGGCGTTGCAGCCCACGCCGCTGACGTATGAAGCGCCCCGCAATTGCTCGCGCTGATACTCCGGCAGGCCGTAGACAAAGCGCGGCAACCAGCCCGGCGCGGCGTGGGTCTCGCCGTACCATTGTTCCCAACTGGCGGCGCCGTTGAGACGAAAGTCCGCGGAAAGGTCAATGATGGCCGGCGCCAGAGACGCGTAGCGGTCGATTTCCCGGGCGGCGGCGCCATGGGGCAGGGCGAGAAATAGCAGGTCGCAGGGCTGCAGGGCGTCCGGCGCCATGAATTGCAGGCGGCTGTGTCCGCGCAGGTTGGGGTGCACGTGGTGCAGGGGGCGCCGCGCCTGACTGCGACTGCTGACCTGGACAACATCCACCTCCGGATGGAAAAGCAGGAGCCGCAACAGTTCGCCGCCGGTGAAGCCGCTGCCGCCGACGATTCCCACACGTATCATGCCGGCACGCTCGCCTGGGCCATGACGTAGGCCGCCACTTCGGCCGGAATGTCCACGCCGGTGGGCGCGCTGCTGTTGCGGAATTCCATCGTGTGGTTGATCTCGTTGAGCAGCAGTCGACCATCGCCGGATTCCAGCACGTCGATGGCCAGCAGGCCTCCACCCACCGCCGCCGCGGCCCGCCGGCACAGGTCGTCAAGCTCCGGGGTCACCGGGCAATTGCTGGCCACGCCGCCCCGGGCGGTGTTGGTGATCCAGTGCGGGGAGGTGCGATAAATGGCGCAAACCGTGCGCTCGCCGATGACGAAAGCGCGAATATCCCGGCCCGGCTTGTCCACCATCTCCTGACTGTAATACACATGATGATTGTAACTACCGAGCGTCTGACGGTGTTCAATCAGGGCCTCGGCTGCGTCCGCATCGTTGACGCGCGCCAGCAGCCGTCCCCATGAACCGGTGACGGGCTTTAGCACGGCCGGGTAACCCAGGGACTCGATGGCGCCGAGGGTCGTACGCGCCTCGAAACTGAGGAGCGTGCGCGGTTGGGGCAGGCCGGCCTCCGCAAAGGCCAGGCTGCAGCGTGCCTTGTCGGCACAAATCGTCGCCGTGCGATAGCTGTTCAGGGTGCGGACTCCCCAGGAATCCAGGACGGCGAGGGTGAACAGCCCGCGGGAGGTACTGACACAGCGCTCCAGCACCAGGTCATAGTCCCGCCAGGCGCGACCGGCGGACGAGAGTTGTTCCGGCCCTGCGCTCAAATCGAAGAGCAGGTCGCGGTCAGGGAGAACATCAAGGTCCACGCCCTGGTCGCGCAAGGCAGTCAACAGCAACTTTTCCTCGGCGCGGACGTGGGTGATGAGCACCCCGATCTGCATACTATTCGCCCCAGTCCTCTTCGACTTCCGGCGCCAGTTCCAGTTGCACGGGGTCCAGGGCGATGATTTCAAGCTCTGAACCGCAGTCGAGGCAGGCAATGAGTTCGTTCTCCATGACGTCCGCAGGGATTTCCAAAGCGGCGTCGCATTCGGGACAGGCCGTGCCGGACATATGTATCTCCTTCATCCAGGTTGCCGTTGTTCCGACCATTTGTCAGAAGGGCAACAAAAAACCTGCTCCGCTGTTTCGGGCAGGTCTGCTCGTTCCACGAGCCATGGCAAAGCACCCGAAACAGGATCAGGACGCGGGCTTCTTCACCTTGGCACCGTCGAAAGTTGCCATCTCACATGGCTCTCACACTTGCTGCCGCGGCATAGTAAACCCTGGAGGCCGCCCGCGCCATAGAATATATGCACAGATGCATTTATGCAATCTGTCTAGTAGCCGAAGCGATCCAGAGTGCGCGCGACTTCCGCCGGGTAATGGCGTCCGAATACGCGGGCATGCACCAGCAGGGGATAGAGGTTGTAGATGTGCCGCCGCTCTTCGAAGAAGCCGGGAGCAATTGGCCGCAGTTCCTGGTACCTGCGATAAAAAGCGTCGCCAAAGCTGCGGCCCCGTGAACCGAAGAGGGTGGTGTAGGCCAGTTCGATTTCTTCGTGAGCGTAGTAAATCGTCGGGTCGAGGAAGGCGGTGATACGACCCTCGCTGGCCAACAAGTTGGTCGCCCAGACGTCGCCGTGGACGAGAGCGGGTTGCCGCGCTTCGTCCAGCCAACGTTCAAGGTGGCCGGCGAAGGAGTCGATGCGGGCACACAGGGAGGAGTCAATGGCGTTGGCGCGCAAGGCCTCACGCGCCATGTAGAGCAAACGTTGTTCGCGAAAAAAGTCGACCCAAGACGAGGAAGGCGGATTGGGTTGGTGCAGGGGGCCGATGAGCGTGTCCTGCGTGTGGCCGTAATGCGTCCAGGTCACGCCATGCAGGGCGGCCAGCAATTCGGCCGCATGTTCCTGCGCCCGCTCGTCCAGGTCGCTGCTGCCCTCAACGTAGCCGAGCACCAGCAGGTCGGGCTCGCTGTGAATCAGGGGCGGCAGGGGCAGGTCACTGACCAGGGCCAGATGACGGAGCATGTCCCCTTCGATATCCAGACGGCTGTCTGCATCGCCGGCCTTGACCACCACGTCCTTTCCTTCGGCGAGGGTTACCCGGTAAACGGCGGCGATCATGCCTCCGGTCAATGGCTCGATTTGCCGCGGCTCATACCCGGGAAGCTGCGACAGACGCGCCAGGACGTCCCGGGCTGTCTGCGATGGCACGGGGCTAGTCGCGGCGCAGACGGGGGTCGAAAATGTCGCGAATGCCGTCGCCGATGAAATTGAAGGCCATGACCAGGCTGGCGATGGACATGCCGGGAAACAGCCACATCCACCATTGACTGAAATTGTCCAGCCCGGCGTTGACCATGCTGCCCCATTCGGGCGAAGTTGGCGGAGGGCCCAGCCCGAGAAAACTCAGACCGGCGAAGGTCAGGATGGCGTTGCCGATGTCGAGGGTCATGAGCACGATGGCGGGGGCGATGGCGTTGGGCAGGATGGTGCGAAACAGGATCCAGGGGCCGGTGGCGCCGGCGCAATGGGCGGCATCGACGTATTCGTTGTGCTTGATTTCCAGCACGATGCCACGGATCAGCCTCGCGTAGCTGGGCCACCACACGATGACCAGCGCGATGATGGCGTTGCGGATGTCGCGCCCCAGGGCGGCCGTGATGGCCATGGCCAGAATGATGGTGGGGAAGGCCATGAACAACTCGGTCACGCGCATCAGGAGTTCATCCCAAAGGCCGCCCAGCCAGCCGGCAAGGGCTCCCATCAGCACGCCGATGGTGCTGCCCAAAAGAATGACGGCCAGCCCAGCCGGAATGGTGATGCGCGCGCCGTAGAGCACGCGGGTCTGAATGTCGCGTCCCAGGGCATCCGCGCCCCAGATGTGTCCGTTCTCGCCCGGCTCATCCAGGCGATGAGAGACATCCTGGGAAAGCGGGTCATGGGTGGCGAAGTTGGGTGCGAGCAAGGCAACCAGCACCCATCCGGCGACGACGAACACGCCCACAAGCACCATGGGGTGGTTGCGCAGGTGATAACGCAGTTGCGCGAAGCGCTCAGGCGACGCGGATGCGAGGGTCGAGAAAGTAGTAGAGGATGTCGACAAGGAAATTCACCATGACATAGATGGAGGCGATCAGGATGCTAACGCCCATGATAGCGGGGAAATCCTGGGACGTTGCGGCGCGAAAGGCGTAACGACCGATACCGGGCCAGGCAAAAATCGATTCGATGAGCACCGCCCCGGTCATCAGATTTGCGGTGGAAAGGCCAATGACGGTGACTATCGGGATCATTGCGTTGGAAAGGGCGTGGCGGATCACGACGCGCCGCTCGCGCAGACCGTGTGAGCGGGCCGTACGAATGTAGTCCATGCCCAGCACTTCAAGCATGGAAGAACGGGTGATTCGCGCGATGATGCCGGCGACGAAGCTGCCCAGCACAAATGCTGGCAGAATGATGTGCGAAAAGGCATTGGCAAACTTGTCCCACTGTCCGGCGATCGCCGCGTCCACCATGAACAGGCCGGTGACGTGCGGCGGATCGCGGATGATGAAGTCCAGCCTGCCGGGTCCGGCCACAATGCCCCACTGGACGTGCAGCACGTTGAGTCCAATCAATGCCAGCACGAAGATGGGGAAACTTACTCCAATGACCACGTAGCCGCGGGTCAGGTAGTCGGCAATGCTGTTGCGCCAGACGGCGGAGACTATTCCCGTGCCTATGCCCAGGGCCATGCCTATCAGAATCGCGAAACCGGCCAGTTCGACGGTGGCCGGCAAAAACTGGCGAATATCTTCCAGCACCGGCTTGCTGGTCTTGATCGAAACGCCCAGGTCCCCGCGCAGGAGGTTGCCAAGGTAGGTCAGGTATTGTTCATGAGGAGGCTTGTCCAGCCCCCATTTGGCGCGAAAGGCGGCGATGATCTCTTCGTTGTCAAAGGCGTTTTGGGGGATGTTGGCAGAGACGGGGTCCGAGGGAACGGCGTTGGCGATGATGAATGAGAAAAGCGTGATACCAACAAGCAGCGGGATGGTCAGGAGCAGGCGGCGCAGGAAGAATACCTGGAGCGGCATGGAATCTCCTGGAGCTGCTTAAGGGTGATGGCGGGGCCTGAGGCCCCGCCATCTGTGCTCGCAGCGAGCAAATTTACATCTCGTCGCGGCTGATGAGGGCGACGTCCATCACCCATTGCGGGTGCCAGTTGTAGCCATGGATACCTGAGCGCAGTGCCGTTTGCGTGGGCGGATACAGGAAGGGCGCGAAGTTGCCGCTTTCCTGCAACCACAGCTGAATCTGCTCGAAAAGCTCGGCCCGGCGCACAGGATCGGATTCCTGCTTCACGGCGTCACGCAGCTCGAGGATCTCCGCCGGCGCCCGCTCCTCGGTGAAACGCAAGCGCTCGGTGGCTACCTTGCCGCCCGGCACGAATGCCAGCACGTCCACCGGGTCGTTGATGTCCGGGCCCCAGAGCCAGTAGCCAAAGCCGGCGTTGCCCAGGCGATACTCCTCAAGGGCGACACCGAACTCACCAGGAGCCAGATTCACGTTGATGCCAGCCTCAGCCAGATCCGCCTGAATCTTTTGCGCGTTGATGTTCATGTCGACGCCAAAGGCATTCCAGTCCGGGTACTTGAGGTCGATGTCGAAGCCGTCGGGATAACCCGCCTCGGCGAGCAATTCCCTGGAGCGTTCGAGATCGCGACTCAGGGCGCGGTCGGCCTGAAAGGCGCCGGCGAGGAAGATATTCATGACGGTGCCGGGAGTGGTGCTGCCAGGCCACAACTCAAGGAAACCCTCGTAGTCGATCGCCAGGCGCACGGCCAGCCAGACCTTCGGATCTGAAACCGGTCCGCCGATTTCCGGATCGGCATTCATGATCAGGAAGTGGTTCCACTGGCCCGGACCGCTCCAGATGTTGATATCCGCATGGCCCTCGAGCTCGACGATCTGGTCGGGCGTGAGGTCGGTAGCGATGTCAATCTGACCCGATTCCAGGGCGGCCTTCTGGGTGGCCGCCTCCGGGATGTTGACGATCAGGATGCGGTCAAAGTAGGGCGCTTCACCGGGATAGTGCGGGTTGCGAACCAGCACGGTCTCGTCCTGCGGTGCCCAGCTTTCCAGCTGGTAGGGGCCGGTGCCGGCCGAATTCTGGTTCAGGTATTCGGCGGCGCCGTCCGTTTCGGCCGCGTCCATGGCGTCCGTGCCGCCATTGGCGCGCACGACGTCGGCATTGGTGATCGAGAAGGCGGTGTTGGCCAGCTCCGTCACGAAGGTGGGGCGAACGCCGGAAAGGTTGACCGTCACGGTGCCGTCCTCGTTGGCGACAGCTGATTCAATGTTGTCTGCCAGGAAGGAGGGGTTACCGTTTACATACTTCAGGCGGAGGAGCGAGAAAGCCACGTCTTCGGCTGTGACGCTGTCGCCGTTGTTGAAGCGCGGCCCGTCATCCAGCGTGAAGTTGTAGGACAGACCATCGTCCGAAACGCTCCAGGATGTGGCGAGCGAAGGGAGGATTTCGCTGGCGTCCTCGTCCGGGAAGGTGACCAGGGTGTCGTAGGTGGCGCGACGCACCATGCTGGTCGTGCCGGTGAAGCCGTTGGCCGGGTCGTAAAAGTCCGTCTGCTCGGTATGCCCGATGACGAGGACCTTTTCGTCCTGGGCGGCAGCGCCGAAGCCGGCAAGCAAAACGACTGCCACTGCGAGTAGGAACATTACTGATTTGCGCATTTATCCATTCTCCTGAATTTGCCCTTTTGTCCGTTGCCTGCCACAGTATAGTCAGCGGGCAAAAGAGCGTCAAATGCCGCCTGACGCCCATGCAGGAGGACAAGAGATGAACTATGACGAAAGACTGAAAAAGTTTGAAAAGGACCTGGCTGAAACGGCAGATCTGGCGTTTCTGCCCGTCTCTGCCGATTTGCAGTATCTGACAGGCGTTCCGCGCGACATGCCCAACTACGGCTGGTCCATGCACCCCGGCGGCTGGCTGGAGGGCCTGTGGCTCAGCCCTGGCCGACCGGCCGTACTGGCCCTGCCGCGCATGACAGCGGAGTTCGGCGGCCTGGGCTCGCAGCAGGGCGTGAACATCCGCGTGCTGGGCGACCACGATGACCCGGCCGCCATGGTGAGCGATATCCTGGAGGGCCTGGGCGTGTCTGACGCGCCGCGCATCGCCACCGGCGACCGCACGCATGCCGAGACCCTGGTGGGCCTGCAGGGGCTGCGGCCCGGCGCGCAATTTCTTTCTGCGACGGAAGTCCTGCGCCGTCAGCGCGTCATCAAGAGCGAGGAGGAAATCGATGTGATGCGCAGGGCCGGCGCCATCACCGAGGCGGCCTTTCGCGATGCCCTGCCGAGCTTCCGCCATGGCATGACGGAACTGGAAGTCCTCAGCGAGGTCAACTTCCAGATGCGCCGCCACGGCTCGCTGGGCGAATCCTTCACCAGCGCGATGTACTGTTCAGGCCCGCAGCATCCCATGGTGATGGGCGATCGCCTGGAGAGAATGCCGCGAAAGCTGCAGCCGCCGGTCGCGCTGCTGTTCGACTTTGGCGCCATCCTGGATGGCTATTGCTATGACTTCGGTCGCACCATCAGCTTTGGCCAGCCGAGCGATGAATTCCGACGC
>DAOUIB010000035.1:0-3312 GCA_034428275.1 Anaerolineae bacterium | reverse complement strand
CGAAGGGTTTTCATTCATTGCAGCGACTGTAACAGCCACGCGCTGTCATTTGCTATCAGATTGGCAGTCGCGTTATTGTGCGAACCCCGAACCGGTGGACGCGCTGCCATCAGTGATTTCCATTCGACCACGCCTTGCCGCGTCGCTTGTTTTGTGTCTGCTGGCGCTGAATGCCCTGGCCGTGGCGCAGGACGGTACCATGCGGCGCATTCGCGTGCCCATTTTGATGTACCACTACGTTTCTCCCTTGCCGAGGGACGCGGACACCCTGCGCATCGGCCTGACAGTGCGCCCGAAGGCCTTCAGGGAGCAGCTGGCCTGGCTGCGCGACGCCGGCTACAGCAGCATCTCTCCCTCTCAACTGTTTCGCGCGCTGAACCATGGCGAACGATTGCCGCCCAAACCCGTCATCCTGACCTTTGATGACGGCCACGTCGACCACTACAGCGTCGTCACGCCCCTGCTGCTGGAGGCCGGTTTCAGCGGCACGTTTTTCATCATCAGCGAACGGGTGGATGCGCGGGATCCATTGCATCTGGGTCGCGAACAGCTGGTCGCCATGGCGGCCCAGGGCATGTCGATTGAATCCCACAGTCGGTCGCACCGGGAACTGAGCGGCCTCGATCGCGACCTGCTGGTCTACGAGTTGCTTGGCAGCCGCGAAAGCCTGGAGGCCTGGACGGGCGTGGCGCCCACCGCCATCGCCTGGCCCTTCGGCAAGCACGATGCGCTGGCAAGGCAGGTGGCCCGTGAAGCCGGCTATCAAATGGCCCTGAGCACCCGCGCCGGCGTCCTGCATGACAGCACGGAGCTCTTCGATCTGGCTCGTTTAAGGGTGAACAGGGACCTGACGCTGCGTAACTTCGAGGCCCTGCTGCGGGCGGACTGGCTGGAAGAGAGGGGCGCCGCCTGAAAGAGGCCTAATCCGGCAGAATGCGCGTATCGAGAAAGTGGTCCAGCCAGACCATGAAGAGCAGCGCGAGGGGCAGGGCTGTCGTCGCGAAGTAAATCGTGCCGTAGCGCTCGATGCTGATGGCTTCCGAGTTGACGGGCGTGATGATGGGCGGCAAAAAGAGCGACGGCAGGATGGCGAAACCGACCGTGATGATCAGCAAGGCGCTGAGCAGCCCGAGAATCGTCGACACGACCCAGACAATGATGCGCTTGACCGTCAACGAGGACATGCAACGGCTCCCTGTTTGCGGCAGAAAATCATGACGGCGACATTGTAGCGTTTCGCAAGTCGCCGGGCAAGGCCGGGCGGCCTCGCTTCATCCCTCCCAATGACCTTCTATAGCAAATTGGCGACATTTGCAGCATAATCACCCCGTCACCAGGTGACGCGGGTCTCGTTCCCGAACGGGGGCTTCCCTGCCCTGAACAGGAGTCTGAACATGGCAGATCTTTATGACAAGATCGCCAGCGACAGCCACATGTTACGCGTGCGGGAAGCGCAATCCATCGGCATCTACCCTTACTTCCGCGCGTTGAGCCAGTCCGAAGGCGTGACCGCGACCATCGAGGGTCGGGACGTGATCATGCTGGGCTCGAACAACTATCTGGGCCTTACGACCGACCCGCGGGTGCGGGAGGCGATGCTGGACGCCGTGCGGCACTATGGCACCAGCGTGACCGGCTCGCGTTTCCTCAACGGAACGCTGGAACTGCATCTTGAACTGGACCGGCGCCTGGCCGAATTCGTGGGCAAGGAAGCCGCGGTGGTCTTTCCCACCGGCTACCAGACCAACGTCGGCACGATCTCGGCCATGGTGGGCAAGGGCGATTTCGTCATCGTCGACAAGGACGACCACGCCAGCATCGTCGATGGTTGCATCATGGCGCGCGGCGAAATGAAACGCTTCCTTCACAACGACGTGAGCAGCCTCGACAGGGTCCTGTCGCGCCTGCCCGCGGACGCCGGCAAACTGGTGGTGGTGGACGGCGTTTACAGCATGATGGGCGACCTGGCCCCCTTGCCGGAACTCGTCGCCATCTGCAAGCGCCACGGGGCGCGCATCATGGTCGACGATGCCCATGGCCTGGGCGTGACCGGAGGCGGCCGCGGCACGTCGGCGCACTTTGATCTCACCGACGAGGTCGACCTGATCATGGGCACCTTTAGCAAAAGTTTCGCGTCGATCGGCGGGTTCATTGCCGGCAGCGCCGAGGCGGTGCATTTCATCCAGCACCACGCCCGCTCGCTTATTTTTTCGGCGGCGCTTCCGGCGCCCAACGTCGCGACCGTGCTTAAGGCGCTCGACATCATGGAGAGTGAGCCGCAACACGTCACAAACCTGTGGCAGAATGCGGACTACATGCGGGAACAACTGAAAATTCTGGGATACAACACCGGCGCCAGCAATACGCCCATCGTGCCGGTCATCCTGGGGGAGGACTTCCGCGTGGCGCTGGCATGGCACGCCCTGATCGATGCGGGCGTGTACACCAACCCGGTCGTCCCACCGGCCACGCCGCCCGGCGCCGGCTTGCTGCGCACCAGTTACACGGCCACGCACCGCAGGGAGCACCTGGATCAGGCGCTGGAGGCCTTCCGCGAGGTCGGCGAACGTCTGGACTTCATAGCGACCCCCGTTCAGGCCAGCGCGAACTGACTCTGCCGCCCCTGGCAATCCGGTTTGAATTGACTTCGCCTCCGCCGGACCGGCAAAGGCATCAACGCTTGCCTTTACTGCGTTTTCGCTCGCGTTTCAGAGCCTTTTCCGCCCGGCGACGGAATCGGTCGACCTTGATGACCTTGCGGCTGCTGCGGGCTTCCTCGGCGGCGAAGGCCAGCAAATGGCTCTCGAGCGACTCCCTGGCCGTGGGCAGGTCCCGGTCCGGCGCGCCGCGGGCCGCGCGCAGAAAGGCGGCCACAATGCCGAAATCGCCGCCGCCGTGGCCGCTGGCCGCGTCCTGCACCTCGATTTGTTCGCTGCTGCCGCTGAGGTGATCGCGCAGGGTGATCTTGTTGCCGCCCGCGCCGCCCATCCTTGCCTGAAGGGTGCCCAGAGTGCCGTCGTAACGCATGGTGCGGCATTCCTCAAAGCCGTGCCCCTGCATGATCAGCGTCACGGTTGTGCCGTCTTCCGCTTCCAGTGACACTGTTTGATGGTCGACGACCGTGTTGTCGCAGTGCCAGACGCATCGACCGTAGGGGCTGGAACTGGCCAGAAGCTCGAGGCGTTCGTCGGCTCCGGCATTCATGCCTCGGCGACGACGTCGCCGTCGAGGAAGACGAGAATGTCGTGGGAGGCCGCCCGCGCGCCGGTGTTCCTCGCCCGCGCGATCCCGACCCCGCGCCTGGGCTGGCGC
>DAOUIB010000034.1:0-3938 GCA_034428275.1 Anaerolineae bacterium | reverse complement strand
GCCCTGCTGGCGCGCGACCACAGCTACAACTGGCTCGCCTGGTTGCCGTCGGCGCTGGGCGCGAAGCTGGGCCAGGCGCTGTGGGGCCTGCGTCCCTTTCTGGACGAGACGGCGGCCAGCCAGTTTCTGCGCGACTACGTGGCGGAGGCGCGCGGGCTGCAGGCGCTGGAGGCGCAAATAGAGACGCTCTTCAGCGACGCCGCAGAGTCCGACCCCCTGACAGCCAGCGCCGGGATGCGCAGCCAACGGGACGCCATCCGGCAGCATCTGCGCGAGCGCCAGGGCCTGGCCGAGGGCGTGCTGGAGGGGCAACTGGCCGCCCTGCTGGTGGACCAGGGTTTCGCGGTGGCCGGTCACGTGCTGCCGCCGGTGGCCATGCGCCTGACGGCGTTGCCCCAGGTGCTGGTCGTTTCCCCGCGGGACGAGATTCGCTACGAGATCAGCATCGGGCTCGAGCCGCTGCCGCTGGACGAAGCCGTCGCGCTTGAAGGGCAAATCGAGGAGCGGCTGGATGCCTCGGCGCTGGTGACGCCCATCGGCGGCATCGCCCTCTATCCCGCAATGATTCTGGAGAGCGCCAGCATCGCGACCCTGGCCGACACCTTCGCCCACGAATGGCTGCACCATTACCTATTCGCCTTCCCCCTGGGCCAGGCTTGGGACTATGACAGCGAGGCGCGCGTCATCAACGAGACGGTCGCCAGCCTCTTTGCGCAGGAAGTCGCGCCCCTGCTGCTGCGGCGTTACTACCCGGAACTGGCGCCGCCGGCCGCGAGCCGCCAGCGAGTCGCCTTCACGGACCAGGGAGGCTTCGACTTCGGCGCGGAGATGGACCGTACGCGGCGTCGGGCGGACGAGTTGCTGGAACGCGGCGAGGTCGAGGCGGCCGAAAACTGGATGGAAGGACAGCGGCAACGTTTCGTGGCCAACGGCTACGCTATCCGTCGCCTGAACCAGGCCTGGTTCGCCTTTTACGGCGGCTACCAGTCCGCGGCGCAAGGGCCGGGCGGTGACGATCCGGTCGGGCCGGCCCTGCGCGAACTGCGGGCGCGCAGCGACTCCCTGCACGACTGGGTGGTTTCCCTGCGCGGGATCACTACGACGGAGGGTCTGCTGGACCTGTTGGAAGAGCGACGGCAGTCGCAGGCCTGATTCAGGGGGTCGGGAATTGCCAGTCGCGCAACATGCCGGCGACGAGCGCGGCGCGCTGCGGCAGGCTGTTGATGATCACGTGCTCGTGCTCCGCGTGCAGGCCGTCGCCCTGGGGGCCGAGGCCATCCAGGGTCGTGATTCCCGCTGCGGCGGTGAAGTTGCCGTCGGAGCCGCCGCCGCTGCCGTCCTCGCGCACGGTCAGGCCCAACGCAGCGCCGATGGCGCGCGCCTGGTTGAAGGCCGCAATCATGCGCTCGTTACGCTCCATCGGGGCGCGCCGGTGATGACGGGTAACGGTCAGGCGAGCGCCGGGCACGCGCGCCTGCAGGGCAAGAATCGCCGCGTCCACCTCGTCCATGGCGCGCACGCTCAGGGTGCGGACGTCGACCCGGGCCGTGGCGCGCGGCGGAATGACGTTGGTCGTGATGCCGCCCTCGACGACGGTGACGGAGACCGAGGTGCCGCGCTGCAGGTCGTTCATGTCGTTCAGCGCGCAGATTTGCTGCGCCATTTCAACGATGGCGTTGATTCCCTGTTCGGGGGCGTTGCCGGCGTGTGAGGCGCGGCCCTCGGCCAGCAATTCATAGGTGGCCACGCCCTTGCGCCAGGTCTTGAGCGCGCCTTCCTTCGTGGCCGGTTCCATCACCAGCACGAGGCCGCAATCCGCCGCCGTGTCCATGATCAACTTTTCCGAGTAACGGCTGCCCAGTTCCTCGTCGCTGGTGACCAGCACCCGCAGCGGGCGGCGCGGCAGTTCGCCGCGCTCCACCAGGGCGCGGATGGCCGTCAACACGATGACGATGCCGCCCTTCATGTCGATGGCGCCGGGGCCGAGGAAGCGTCCCTCGTCGTCGATGCGCGGCGGGCGTTCGGCCAGCGTTCCCAGGGGCCAGACGGTGTCGCTGTGCGTCAGGAAGAGGATGGCCGGGCCCGGCGCGTCGGCGTGCCAGCTGGCCAGCAACATGTCGCCGACCCGCTCCTGTGGGTAGCGTTCCACACTGGCGCCGAGGGCCTCCAGGCGCGACTGGAGCAGGCGACCGCAGCGGTCCACGGCGGCCTTGTCGGTCGTGGGAGTCTCCAGGCGGACCAGTTCTTCAAGGTCGTCGACCATGGTCTGGCGGCGCGCTTCACACCAGCGCAGCAGTTCGCTCACATTTCGCTCCGTATGCTATGGGTGGCTCAGTCAACCCGTTCGAGTTCGTCCAGCGCCCGTCGGTCCTGGTCAAGGTTACGCCGGCGCGTCACCATGCTGACGGCAAAAAGCAGCATGATGAAAGCGATCGCGGCCAGGCCGAGATAGAGGAAGGCGAGGGTGTCGGGCGTATCGGGCATCAGTCGCTCCCCTTCGCTGCCCGCAGCGGGGCGTTAAGCACCAGGGCCTTGCGCTGCTCGAGCGCCTCGATGCGCAGTTGCAGGCGGTAGCGGTGCCAGAGCAGGGTCAGTGGCAGCAGCAGCGCCCAGATCGGGAAGTTGACCAGCAGCGCCGTGCTCACGCCGGGCGTGGCCGCCAGTTCAAAGCTCCCCTGGGCGTTGACCGCTGAAGGGCCGATGACGGCCGGATGGATGGTGTCCGGGCGGATGCGGATGATGATCAGGGTCAGAATAACGGTGACGTAGGCCAGTATGGCGTAGACGGATGCCAGACGCCGGCGTTGCTGCGGGTTGTCGATGCCGTTGCGCAGGACCAGCCAGGCGGCGTAGGTCAGGCACATGACGGCTGCCGAGGTCAGGCGCGGGTCCCAGGTCCACCAGGTGTTCCAGATGGGCCGCGCCCAGATGGAACCGCTGACAAGATTGACCAGCGCCAGGGTCAGGCCGACTTCGACGCCGGCCACGGCGAAGGAGTCGTAACAGGTCTCGCGTTTGACCAGATAGCCGATGCTGGCCAGCAGGGCCCCGCCGAAGGCCAGGGCGGCGCCGAAGAAAGAGGGCATGTGCAGATAGAAGAGGCGCTGTACGTCGCCCTGGCTGGCGTCCGTCCCGGCGTGGACCAGCGCCACGTAGAGCCCGAGCGGCAGCGCCAGTACGGTGAGTGCATTTAGCAGGCGCAGGAGTCGCGGCTGACGCTCTGCGGGGAGCGCGCAAACTTCGATCGCTTCGCTCATGGTTGCTCCCGAATCCGGATTATGTGCATTCTGTCACAAGTAGCGGCCATTATCAATTGCGCTGTCAGGACTCGAGAACGGTTTCGTAGAGCAGGAAGCCCGCGGCAAGGTAGATCAGGTCGACGAGCAGCAGCAGCAGGAGCCAGGTCTGCAGTTCCGCCTCCGGCAGGTTGCCGAGCGCGGCGTTGCTGGCGCTCAGGGCCGTGACCAGCAGGGGCAGGGCGACGGGCAGCAGCAGCACCGGCAGCAGCGAATCGCGCGCGCGGGTCTGCACCGTCATGGCGGCCAGCAGCGTGCCGATGGCGGCCAGGCCCAGGCAGCCCGGCGGCACGATGAGCAGCAGGGCGGGCGGAAAGAGCGGCAGATTGTAGAGGACGGTCAGGAGAGGCAGCAGCAGCAGGGCGATGATCAGGGTGAAGAGGGAATTGGCCAGCAGCTTGCCGGCGAAGATCGCGCCGCGGGCGACCGGCGCCAGCAGCAGGGCGTCGAAACCGCCGTGTTCGCGTTCCAGGGCCACGCTGCGGTTGTGGCCGAGGATGCTGGCGAAAAGCAGGGTCACCCAGAGCACGCCGCTGACGGCGTCCTGACGCCCGGGCCGGTCCAGTTCCAGCGCGAAACTGAAGACCAGGACGGCCAGCAGGGCGAAGAGGGCCATCAGGCCCAGCAATTCACGGCTGCGCA
>DAOUIB010000033.1:0-9161 GCA_034428275.1 Anaerolineae bacterium | reverse complement strand
TCGCCAAAATAAACGCGGTTGCTCACAGCAGGTCCCGTAGCAGGGAGCGGTCGACATTGCCGCCGGAGAGCACGCAGACCACCTGCGAGCCCGGCGTCACCTGCAGCCTGCCATGCAGCAGGGCGGCGAAGCTGGCCGCCGCCGCCGGCTCGGCCAGCAGCTTGCAGCGGTCCAGAATCAGGCGCAGCGAATCCCGGATCTCGTCGTCGCTGACCAGAACAATTTCGTCCACGAAACGCTGGACGTGGCGCAGGGTGTGTTCCCCCGCAAAGGGCGCGGCCAGCCCGTCGGCCAGGGTCTGCACGTCTTCGATGCGCTCCGGTACGCCGGTCTCCAGACTGCGGGTCATGGCCGCCGCGCCCTCCGGCTCCACGCCGATGACTCGCGTGGCGGGCCGCTTCTGCTTCAGCGCCGCGGCGACGCCGGATAGCAGGCCGCCACCGCCGACCGGCACGATCACCACGTCCGGCGCCGGGCCATCTTCGAGCAGTTCAAGGCCCAGGGTGCCGTGGCCGGCGATGAGACCGAGGTCGTCGAAAGGGTGTACGAAAGTCAGGCCCTCGTCGCGTTGCAACTGTTGCACCTTTGGCAACAGATCGTGCATGCCGCCGTGCAGCAGGACGCGGGCGCCGTAACCTTCGGTGGCGGCGGCCTTGCTGCGCGAGGCACCCTGCGGCATGACCACGGTAGCCGCGATGCCCAGCTGCGCCGAGGCGAAGGCCAGCGCCTGGGCGGCGTTGCCGGCGGACATGGTGATCACGCCGCGTTCCTTTGCCTCTTCGTCCAGGTGATGCAGGCTGTTGAGCATGCCGCGGGGCTTGAAAGAGCCGGTCTTTTGAAACATCTCGGCCTTGAAGCGCAGCCGCACGCCGCAGAGATCGCCCAGTTGCTGCGACGTGACCAGGGGCGTGCGCCGCAGGTAGCGGTCCAGCAGCGGCCGCGTGGCTTCAATGTCCGCGAGGGCAACTTGAAGGGCAGACTGATCGATCACTTTGCTGCGCCGCGGTTACGGCGATTGGCGATTCCCTGATCAGGGACGGGTCGACCCGGAAGCAATGTCATCCCCGCAACTTGCGCATGCGCTCTGCGGCCCGAAGCAACGTGTCGTCGTTCTTGCAGAAGGTGAAGCGCACGTGGTCTTTGGTGATGTGGCGGTGTTCCGGCGTGAAGAAGACCGAGGGCGGGATGCAACTGACTCCGATCTCCTGGATCATGTGTTGCGTGAAGGCCACGTCGTCACCGTCAAAGAGGTCCGAGAAATCGGCCATCACGAAGTAGGTGCCCTGGGGCAGAATGGACTTCATGCCGGCGCCGGCCAGCAGGTCCATCATCAGGGCCCGCTTGCCGTGATACAGCGCCTGGTATTCCTCGTAGTAGCTGCTTCCCATGGCGAAGCCATGCGCGACCCCCACCTGGGCCGGGTGATTGGTGGCGAATGACGTGAACTGGATCGAGCGCCAGGCGCCGGTGATCAAGTCTGGCGGGCCGTAAACCCAGCCGATCTTCCAGCCCGTCATGCCGAAGGTCTTGCCCGCGCTGCCCACTGTGACCGTGCGCTCAAACATACCGGGCAGGGAAGCGATCGGGATGTGGCGGGCGTCGTCGAAGAGCAGATGTTCATATACCTCGTCGGCAATGACGATGACGTCATGCTGCAGGCAAAGGTCGGCGATGAGTTGCAGTTCCGCGCGCGCGAAGACACGGCCGGTGGGGTTGTTGGGCGTGTTGATGATGATGGCCCGCGTGCGGTCGTTGAAGGCGGCGCGCAATTCCTCGGGTTCGAACACCCAGTCGGGCGGATGCAGGGAGACGTAGACCGGCGTGGCGCCGGCCATCTCGATACCCGGGACGTAGCTGTCGTAGAAGGGCTCGATGACGATGACCTCGTCGCCCGGGTCGATCAGCCCCATGATGGAGCAAAAGATCGCCTCGGTTGCGCCCGGCGTGACCAGCACGCCGTTCTCCGGATCGACCTCCACGTCGTAGAAGGCGGCGGCGTGGCTGGCGATGCCTTCCATCAGTTCCGGGATGCCGCGACCCGGCGCGTACTGGTTGCACTTGCCGGAACGCAGGGCGTCAATCGCGGCCTCGACGACTTCCTGCGGCCCGTCAAAGTCCGGTCTGCCCTGACCCAGGTTGACAGCGCCATGTTTGAGGGAAAGGTTGTTGATTTCGGCGAAAATGGTCGTGCCAAAACCGGCGACGCGGTTGGCAAAGCCAGGTGCAGACATGGTCGCTCCGTCAAATGCGCGAATGGCGGATGAAGTATAGCAGTGGGCAGTGGCTATGTCAGCGATTCCCGGGCGGCCGTGGCCAGGCGGTCGACGCGCCGGTTTGACGGGTCGCCGGCATGCCCGCGCAGCCAGCGCCAGCGGATCTCGTGGCGCTGGCAGGCTGCGTGCAGGCGTTGCCAAAGGTCCCTGTTTTTGACCGCCTTGCGCGCGGACGTTTTCCAGCCCCTGCGGATCCAGGCGGGCAACCACTCTGTGATCCCGTTCTTCAGATACTGACTGTCCGTGTAGAGCGTGACCTCACAGGGTTCGCGCAGCGCCTCCAGCGCCATGATGGCGGCCGTCAACTCCATACGGTTGTTGGTTGTCGAGGGCTCGGCCCCGCTAAGATCGCGTTGGTGTTCCCCGTAGATGAGGAGAGCGGCCCAACCTCCGGGTCCGCCCGGGTTGGGTTTTGCGCCGCCGTCGGTGTAGATCGTGACCCTTGGCTTTGTCATCGGGTTCCCGAGTTGTCGCTGCGCAGGGATCGACAGTCTACACAAGCGCCGCGGGTAAGGGTACACTTTTTGCCCCACAGCGCAGGGAGGATGACATGATCAAATTGGTGGGCACAGCGTCGATCTTTGTGGCGGACCAGCAACGGGCGAAGGACTTCTACGTCGACAAACTGGGAATGGAGCTGCGTCTGGAAGCGCCGCTGTTTCCCGGCTCTGACCTGAAGTGGATCGAGGTGGCGCCGGCCGGCGCGGAGACTTCAATCAATCTTTACAAGACTGACGCCAATGACGAAAACTGGGGACACTACGCCGGCACCATTGGCAAGGCCCAGGCGATTACGATTCAGGCCAGCGAACTGGAAAAACTGGCGGCGGACCTGCGCGGCAGGGGCGTCACCATCCTGCAAGAGCCGGTAGCGGAACCCTGGGGCAACTGGATGTCCATTCGGGACTCCGAGGGCAACATTTTAATCATCACCGCGGAAACCCTGGCGATGCGCGATGAGTGACGAACGCATTCTGACCCTGCACCCGGAAGGGAAAAAGGGTGTCAACATCCTGCGCTCGAAGTACGATCCCGTGCGCGCGGCCCTGCTGGACTCGTTGAAGGCGGGCGGCGGCGAACTGACTCACACGGAACTGATGGCCGCCGTCGCCGAACGCCTGGTGGACTTCAGCGGCTCGGTCACCTGGTACGCGGAGACGGTCAAGCTTGACCTGGTCGCGCGGGGCACAATCGCCCGTAGCAGCGGCAGCCCGCAGGTGTTGACTCTGGTCGAGGACTGACGCTCAGTCGCGCAGGAAGTTGCGCAGCACGGTCTGCAGGATGCCGCCGTTGCGGTAGTAGTCCACCTCGACCGGCGTGTCCAGGCGCAGGTCGACCTCAAACTGTCTTGAACTGCCCTGGTCGTCGCTGGCCGTGACGGTAAGGCGTTGGCCGGGCTGAATGTCCTCCGGCACGGGGATGTCAAAGTGCTCCCGTCCGGTCAACCCCAGTGACTTCACGCTCTCGCCGGGCAGGAAGGTCAGAGGCAGCACGCCCATCATCACCAGATTGCTGCGATGAATGCGCTCGATGCTCTCGGCAATAACCGCGCGGGCGCCCAGCAACTGCGCTCCCTTGGCGGCCCAGTCGCGGCTGGAACCCATGCCATAGTCCACGCCGGCCAACACGACCAGCGGCGTACCCTCGGCGATGTAACGCATGGCCGCGTCGTAAATCGGCAGGGTTTCTCCGCTCGGGAAGTGCGTGGTGATGCCGCCTTCCGTCCCCGGCAGCAACTGGTTGCGCAAGCGCACGTTGGCGAATGTGCCGCGCATCATGACCTGGTGGTTGCCCCGCCGCGAGCCGAAGCTGTTGAAATAGGGCGGGCTCACGTCGCGGTCCTGCAGCCAGGTACCGGCCGGCCCGTTGACGGCGATGGCGCCCGCCGGTGAAATGTGGTCCGTCGTCATTGAGTCGCCGGCCATGACCAGAACCCGGGCTCCTTCGATGGACTGCAGTGGCTGCGGCTCGGGCGCCAGGTCCATGAAGAAGGGCGGCTCCTGTATGTAGGTGCTGTCCGGGTCCCAGTGGTAAACGGCCTCGTCCGGGCTGGGGATTTCGTTCCACATCGCGTTGCCGTCGTAGACATTGCCATACTGCTGTTTGAACAGTGTGGGCGTCAGGCAGTTCTGGATGGTGTCGAGGACCTGTTCCCGCGTGGGCCAGATATCGCGCAGAAAGACGTCGCGGCCGTCAGCGTCCCGTCCCAGTGGCTCGTCATGCAGGTCGACGTCGATCGTGCCGGCGAGCGCATAGGCGACCACCAGCGGCGGGGAGGCGAGGTAGTTGGCGCGTACGTCCGGGCTGATGCGACCGCCAAAGTTGCGGTTGCCGCTCAACACGGCCGCGGCGACCAGGTCCGCCTCGCGGACGGCGCCGGAGACCTCCTCGGGCAGGGGGCCGCTGTTGCCGATGCAGGTGGTGCAGCCATAACCCACGGTGTGGAAGCCCAGTTGTTCAAGGCAGGGAGTTAGCCCCGCCTCGTCCAGATAGGCGGTGACCACGCGCGAGCCGGGCGCCAGGCTGGTCTTGACCCAGGGCTTGCGGCGCAACCCTCTTGCCACAGCATTTTTAGCCAGCAGACCGGCGGCAACCATGACCGAAGGATTGCTGGTGTTGGTGCAGCTGGTGATGGCGGCGATGACGACGGCGCCGTGTTCCATGGTGGCGCTGTGCCCGTTGTGCCGGTAGGTCGCGCTGCTGGCCAGCTGGGTATCCGAGAGTTCAAAGCCCTGCGGCCCGACCGGCGCGCGCAACGCGCGTCGAAAGGCCGGCTTCATGTCCTGCAACAAGACGCGGTCCTGCGGCCGCAGCGGCCCGGCCAGACTCGGCTGTACGCTGCCCAGGTCCAGTTCCAGCGTGTCGTTGTATTCCGGATCGGGCGTATCGGCTGTGCGAAACAGGCCCTGTAACTTGCAATAGCGTTCCACGAACTCGATCTGGCTTTCGTCGCGACCGGTGCGCCGCAGATAGCTCAGGGTCTCGTCGTCGACCGGGAAGAAGCCGATGGTCGCGCCATATTCCGGCGCCATGTTGGCGATGGTGGCGCGATCGGGCAGAGTCATGCTGTCCAGACCGCTGCCATGGAATTCAACGAACTTGCTGACCACGCCTTTCTCGCGCAGCATCTGGGTGACGATCAGCACCAGGTCGGTGGCGGTGGCCCCTTCGGGCAGACTGCCGGTCAGGCGGAAGCCAACGACTTCGGGCATGAGCATGTAGACCGGCTGGCCCAGCATGGCGGCCTCGGCCTCAATGCCCCCCACGCCCCAGCCGACGACGCCAAGGCCGTTGATCATGGTGGTGTGGCTGTCGGTGCCGACCAGCGTGTCTGGCAGCGCCACCGGCTCGCCCTCCGCCCCCTGGTAGAGCTGAACGACCCTTGCCAGGTATTCCAGGTTCACCTGGTGCACGATGCCGGTGGCCGGCGGCACGACGCGGAAATTGTCAAAGGCTTTCTGGCCCCAGTGCAGGAATTCGTAGCGCTCGCGATTGCGCAGGAATTCCATCTCGGCGTTGCGGGGCAGGGCATCCGGTCGGGCGAAGACATCCACCTGCACGGAATGGTCGATGACCAGGTCTACGGGGACGACGGGGTTGATTTTGGCCGGGTCACCGCCCATGCGTTGCATGGCGCTGCGCAAGGCGGCCAGGTCGACGACCGAGGGCACGCCGGTGAAGTCCTGCAGGATGACCCGGGCGGGCTTGAAGGGGATTTCGACGGGGTTGTAGGCGGCGGCATCCCAGCTGGCCAGATTGACCACGGCCTGCTCGTCCACCTGAAAGTTGTCCAGATTGCGCAGGGCGTTTTCGAGCAGCACCCGGATACTGAAGGGCAAACGACCAATATGGCCGATGCCACGCCGGTCCAACGCGTCGAGCCGGTAAACGCTTGCCTCTCCGCTGCCAGTATCAAAACGGCTGCGCGCCCCAAAGCTGTCAAGTGGCTTGTTCATCGTTCCCCCGCGTACAGCGAAAACCTGTGCACAAGACAATTCTAGCAGAAAGCAAGGGGGGTCGGCAGCGCGCCTGGCCTTGACGTGCGTTCCCTGCACAGTGAAAATCGGCTACACTGCGACACAGGAAAACGGGATGGCGAGGGCAGACCATGAGCAGCAACCGCATGCGGACACGTGAGCGGCGTCAGGCACGGGAACGGCAATCACGACGACAACGACAGATGCTGCTGCTGGCCGCGGTGGTGGCCCTCGCCGCCATCGCGGTGCTGGCCTTTGTCATCACCAGTCAACCCGCAGAAGCGCCGGTCAGTGATGCTGTGATGGCCAGTTACGAAGGCATCCCGCATTCGGAGACGGATGAGGGCTTCCCCTTGCTGGGAGATCCGGCCGCGCCGGTGCAGGTCAGCGAGATTTCCAGCTTCGATTGTCCTTCCTGCGGAAACTTCTATCGAACGGTCACGCCTTCGCTCATCGAACGCGTAAAGACCGGCGACATATCCTTTGTCTACATCCCGATTTTTGGCACGGGCGGCATCCCCAATGGCGAAGGCGCCAACCGGGCCGCGCTCTGCGCCGGTGAACAGGACAGATTTTGGGAGTATCACGGCGCCCTGTTTGAGTGGCAAATGACCTACGCCAACCAGGCCTTCGCCAGCAATCGCCTCGCCAGCGGCGTTGACAATCTGGGAATCGACCGGGCCGCCTGGGATGCCTGCATGGCCAGCGGGCGTCCGGACGAAATTATTACCGCCGCCAACACCCTGGTCAGCCGCACCGAAGGCTTCCGCGGGACGCCATCCGTGCTGGTCAACGGCGAAATCGTGAACTCCACGCTGGCCGGGATCGAGGCCGCGATCGCCACAGCCCTGACGTCTGGCTGAGCCGACCGTCAGGAAGGGCGTAGCAGCATAGGCCCAAGGGGTCTCCCGCCGAGCAGGTGCAAATGCAGGTGGTAGACCTCCTGGCCGCCATGCTCGTTGCAGTTGATGATCAGTCGGTAACCGTCAGCGTCGATGCCTTCACCTGCCGCCAGTTGCCGGGCGACGACAAACATGTGTCCCAGCAGTTGCTCGTCAGCTTCTGACACGTCATTGGCCGTCGGGATTTCACGATTGGGCACGATAAGGATGTGCGTGGGCGCCTGCGGGTTGATGTCGCGAAAGGCCGTCACCTGGTCGTCCTGGAAGACCATGTCGGAGGGGATTTCCCCGGCAATGATTTTGGCAAAAATCGTGCTCATCGCTACACCCCTGTACTAGATGGCCGTGCCGCCATCCACCGCCAGCACCTGGCCGGTGATGAGGGCGGCATCGTCCGAGACGAGAAAGGCGACGGCGCGGGCGACGTCCTCGACCGTGGCCAGCTGGCGCAGGGCGGCGAAATCCCGCGCCATGTCGGTCAAGTCTTCCAGGTCGCGGGTCAGATCGGTGATGATGAAGCCAGGCGCCACCGCGTTCACCGTGATGTTGCGCGGGCCGACTTCCTTCGCCAGCGCCTTGGTGAGGCCGACGAGGCCGGCCTTGCTGGCGCTGTAATTGGTCTGGCCGCCCTGACCCAAAAGGCCGCTGATGCTGGTGACGTTGACGATGCGACCGTAACGTTTGCGCATCATGCTGCGCACCGCTGCCCGCGAACAAAGCCAGGCGCTGCGGAGATTGGTCTGCAATACGTCGTCGAAGTCCTGCGCCTTCATCATCATGATGACGTTGTCGCGAGTGATGCCCGCATTGTTGACGAGTATATCCAGGCGACCATATTCGCCCGTAGCAGCCTTGACCAGCGCCGTCGCACCGTCTTCCTCGCTCACGTCTGCCTGAATGGCGCCGGCCTGTCCCTCGCCTTCACGGATGAGTGAGACGACTTCATCAGCGGCATCGGCATTCTGCACGTAGTTGACGACCACCGTCGCGCCACGCTGCGCCAGTTCAAGCGCGATCCCGCGGCCGATCCCCCGGCTGGCGCCGGTCACGATGGCGACACGATTCTCAAGTTGCTTCATAAATGATTCCAGTCCTGTGTCACGGGCAAGGCAAAGATACTTCCTGAAGCCTCCGTCTTCAACGGCCTGGGAAGAATCAACCGCCCACCCAGCCCAGCAGTTCGATTTGACCGCGCAAATCGCCCGTAAGATTGCGCAGCCCGAAGCCGTTGCGATTGGCCGCGTAGACGTCGATGCGACCGTCAACGCCTGGATTGATGCCGGTGAAGGCCAGCTGACCGTCCGTCGAATAGATCGGGTCACACATACCGGGTGGCATGCTGCCACTGGCGACGACGAAAAAGCCTGCGTCAAGGACGCGCACGCCGTAGGGGCAAAAGCCGTTGGTGCCGCCCAGGGCAAGGCGTTGACCGTCGGGCGACCAGGCGGCCGCCATGCCGTAGCGCGGGAAGGCGAGGCGCGGCAGACTGCCGATGCGTTGTCCCCCGGCATTCAGCAGGGTGGTCACGCTGGCGGTCTGGGAGGTGTCCTGCAGGACGACGCGGCTGCCATCCGGAGACCAGATTTCCATCAGGCTGCCCTGGCCGGAACCTGCATCCAGCGGATGCACGCGACTTTCCCGCCCGCTCGCCAGGTCAATTAGATAGATGCTGCGCTGCAGGTCGCCTTCGGCAATGCTGACCAGATTCTCGTTGACCCAGACTGGCGCATCGCCGACCCAGCGGTCCGAGAGTCGTCGCAGTTCGCCGCTTGCGAGGTCCAGCAACCAGGGATGGCCGCCGTGGGGGACTCTGTCCCGCTGCAGGTCGCAGCCTTCCGGCGCTCCGGGTTGCCAGCCGCCGGGGCAACGGGCCCGGTCAGACACGAAGAGCAAGGTCCGGCCAGAGGGTGACAGGGAGGGCCAGAAGTCGCGATTGTGGCTGCGCGTCAGATTGACGAATGCCCCGGACGCCCGGTCAATGCTGAAGATGTCGATGCCCCAGTTGTTTT
>DAOUIB010000032.1:0-2732 GCA_034428275.1 Anaerolineae bacterium | reverse complement strand
GGCATCGGCCAGCACCGGCGAACGCGGCTATGACGTCGTCGCCGAGTGGATCAGCCGCGTGGTGGCGCGAGACTTTTTCGGCCAGGACGTGGACATGGATGCGCCGCTGCTTTGAGTCGGGACCCTGCGCTTATTGCAACAAGGCGCGCATCGCCGCCAGACTGCGGGGCACGGCGAATTCCATGGAGTCCGCGCTCCCCTCATACTCCAGCGACAGCCAGCCATCGTAGCGCTGCTGCACCAGGATTTCGACTATCGCGCCGAAGTCCACCAGGCCTTCGCCCACGATCACGCCCGTGTAACGCTCCCCGTCCAGGCCAGCATGGACGTGATCCGTCTGCTCCGCAGGCGCCAGGTCCATGTCCTTGAGATGGACCAACGCAATAAAGTCAGCGAGGGCCGCGGTCGCCTCGACCGGATTCTCCCCGACCAGCAAAAAGTTGCCCGTATCCAGGTTGCAGCGCAAAAACGTCGAATCGACGGCTTCGATGATGGCGCGGACCTGTTCACTGCGGCCCGCGACCTTGCCATGGTTTTCAAGAACGAGTGTGATCTGCCGCTCTGCCGCATACTCCGCGCCGGCGGCCAGGCTGTCCACAACCAGGTTGAAGCCTCGTTCAAATGTATAGCCGGGCAGCAAGTCGCCGCTGAAGACGCGCAGCAGCGGCGCGCCCAGTTGCGCGGCCAGGTCGACGCCATGTTTCAATGACGCGAGTTCCGCCATTCTCGCGTTCTCATCCGGCTGGAGGAAATTCGTGCTGATCGAATAAACGGGCAGTTCGAGACCCAGGGACTGGCAACGGCGTTTCGCCTCCGGGACCTCGGCACCTTCATCCGTCCAGAACATGTCCAGCAATTCCACACCATCGAATCCGCTACGGGCGGCGTAGTCCAGGAAGCCGTAGAGGTCCAGCTGGCCCGTTCGGACCGGCGCCAGCAGGCTGTACATGCTCAGTCCGCACTTCATTCGGAACCCTCCCGCGCTGGGGTCAGACCCGCCATTCGCTGCGCGCCTGCGCCATGGTCTTGCGCGGCGGACCTTCCCTGTGGCCCATTCCGCCGCGCACCCAACGCGGATCGACCGGATCGCTGGCCGGCTGGAAACGGAGGTCGCAGCTCAGGCGAAAGCGTTGCGTGAGGTTGGTGGTCGAGGCGTGCATCAGGTGCATCCCAAAGACGACCACGTCGCCGGCCCTGAAGTCCGCGCTGCGCCAACTGCCGCCATGGCGTGAGGACAGTTCCAGCGGGTCGCGCGAGAACCAGCCTTCGACGCCGTCGCGGTCGACGTCCATTTGGCCGTAGGTAGCGCGGATGCGCGCGAAGCCCTCCGTCCTGTGCGACCCGGCGCAGACGGCCAGTGTTCCCTGCCCGACAGGGATGTCCCCGAGGGGAATCCACACGCTGTGCAGGCGGGAGGAACCGCGACCCATGTACACGTAGTCCATGTGCGCGCCGGTGTATGCTTCGTTGCCAACCGCGCGCAACCACTTGAAATGGAAGCTCAGGGCCGCTTCGCCGAACCAGGTCTCAAAGAAGGCGTAAAGCGCTTCATGCTCCATGACCTTCATTACCTGCGCGTGATGCGCAATGCCGCTCCTGCCGTTCATGGGCAGACCGCGACCGCCCCGGGGCATCACGCCCTCCAGGACCGGCTCGCCGGGGGAAAGCACCTCACGCGCGGCCATGTGTTCCAGAATAACCTGCCGCGCGGCCAGCACGTCGGCGCGGGGCAGTGTGTCCCTCAGCCAAAGGTAGCCGTCGCCTGACATGCGGTCACGCAGCGATTCAACAGGATCGTCCGGACGACTGGCGCGCATGCGTCCCAGGTTGTCGCCAGGAAATTCAAGGTCCCGCGGACCGAAACGGACGCGCATGTTGGTCTCCCCTGCCTGACGCCGGGAAGAGTAGCGCAGCGGAAGATGGCCCGCCAGCGGCGCGGCTGGCGGGAAGCGGACGCCTGGCCTAAACTTGGCCTTCGCCGCTCTCTGAAAGGGCATCCCGGTGATCCAGTTCATCCTGCGACGTCTGCTCTTTTCGATCCCGGTGCTCTTCGGCATCCTCGTGCTGACCTTCGGTCTGGCGCGCGCCATCCCGGGCGACCCCTGTCGCGCCATTCTGGGCGAGCGCGCCACGGACCAGATCTGTGAGGATTTCGAGCGCCGAAACGGCCTGGACCAGCCCCTCCCGGTCCAGTTTCTCGTTTACCTGCGCAACGTCGCCCAGGGCGATCTGGGCGATTCCTTCCGCTTCCGGCGACCGGTAAGCGAGCTTCTGGTGGAGCGCATGCCGACCACCATGGAACTGGGGTTCAGCGCCATGTTGTTTGCCATCGCGGTCGGTGTACCCCTGGGCGTGCTGAGCGCGCGGCGCCACAAGTCGGCGCTGGACGTGGGCACGATGGTGGGCGCCAACATGGGCGTTTCCATGCCGGTTTTCTGGCTGGGGTTGATGCTGGCCTACATATTTGGCGTCATTTTCCGCGATACGCCGCTGGCGCTGCCGCCGTCCGGTCGCTTGACGCCCGGAGCGAGTCCCGAACCCTGGTTCGAAGTCTGGGGGCTGGTGGCGGAAGGCGCGGACGGCAATGCTTTCCAGGTCTTTTTGTCGCGTTTTTATCTGCTCAACGCCATTTAGGGTCAAAATGGCGTTGAGCAGATAAAAACGCGACAAAAAGACCTGGAAAGCATTGCCGTCCGCGCCTTCCGCCACCAGCCCCCAGATTTCGAACCAGG
>DAOUIB010000031.1:0-8956 GCA_034428275.1 Anaerolineae bacterium | reverse complement strand
CGGATTTGCGCGGCGTCAGCGGAAGTGCGGCATCACGTCGCGGGCGATGCGCTCCAGCACCAGGCAATTGCTGTCGGCGTCGGCGCCGGTGAGCAGGATGCCGATTTGCCCGACGCCGCGCTCAGCCAGGCGCTGGCAGGTCTCGCGCACGCGCGCGGCGCTGCCCACGATGGTGAGCATGTCGATCTCGCGCCGGGTGACCAGGGGCGCGGCGCCGGCCGGGCCGCCCGCGGCGTAGGCGCGCTTCAGGTCGGCGACGTAGCCACTCTCCATGCCGATGGCCCGCAGCAGCGAGAGCGGCGCGCCGCCAATGATGTGGGCCACGGAGGGTTTGAGGCGTTCGTGGGCGGCTTCTTCATCGTCGACCACGCGGCAGGTCACCCAGCTGACGATCTCGAAATCGCCCAGGCTGCGGCCGGCGCGGGCCGCGCCCCGTTCCAGGGCGCCGAAGGCGTAGTCCAGCCCCTCTTCGGAGACGAGGGCGCCGATGGCCCCGCCGTCGGCCAGTTCGCCGGCCGCTTCCAGCATGCGCGCGCCGCGCGCGGCGATGTAGATCGGGACGTCGGCGCGCTGCGGCGTCCAGGTCAGCTGCAGGTCCCTGGCGGTGACCCAGGCCGATTCGTGCTGCAGGGTCTCGCCGCGCAGGAGGGCGCGCACGAGAAGCAGCATCTCGCGCGTGCGGGCCGCGGCGGCGTCCTGCTCGTGGCCCATCGGCAGCAGGAGCTCGCGGCGGTTGCCGCTGCCGATGCCCAGGTTGGCGCGGCCGCCGCTCATTTCGTCCACCGTGGCGATGGCGCGGGCCACCTGGGCCGGGTGGCGCGTGTAGGGGTTGGTGACGCCGATCATCAACTGGATGTTTTCCGTGGCCTGCGCCCAGTGGGCCATCACCAGGAAGGGATCGCGGTAGAAGGTCTGGTCCGGGATCCAGGCCATTTCGTAGCCTAGCCGCTCGCCCAGGCGGACGACCCGCAGACTGTCTTCCGGTGGCAGGGAGGGAACGAAGCCGAAGCCGAAACGCATCTGCTGCTCCTTTCGGGAGATATCCGGCGGGACTCAGGCCGGGTGGACAGCGAAGGAATCGATCTGGTAGCGCGCGACCAGGTCGGGGTCCAGGTCCCCGCCGAGGCCGGGCCCCCGGGGCACGACCATCGCGCCATCCACGAAGGGGACGGGCTCGGCGCCGAGGTCGGCCTCTAGCAGGAACTGGCCGCCCATCTCGCAGCCCCAGGTGACGTTGGGCGTGGAGGCGGCGAAATGCAGGCAGGCGCGCGAGGCGATCGCTCCTTCGAGCGCGCCGCCGACGTAGCAGCCGATGCCGGCCGGCTCGGCGACGATGGCCATCTTTTTGGCGCTGATGATGCCGCCGCCGTTGTTGATGTAGACGCTGATCAGGTCGCAGGCGCGCTTCCTGGCGTGCTCGAAGACGTCGCGCGGCGAGTTGGCGCCCTCGTCCGCCATGACGTAGACCTTCGTGGCGCGGCGCACCTCGGCCATGCCGTCGAGGTCCCAGGCCTTCACCGGCTGTTCCATGAATTCCAGGCCGCATTCGTCGAGGGCGTTGATGACGTAGATGGCGGTGTTGACGTCCCAGGCCTGGTTGGCGTCGGCGCGCAGGCGAACCTCGTCGCCGGCGACGCTGCGGACGCGGCGCGTGCGCTCGATGTCGTGGTCGGGGTCTTCGTGGCCGGTCTTCATCTTAAGAATGCGGATGCCACGCGACAGGGCCGTCTCGGCGTCTTCGGCGGCGTGGTCGTGGTCGGTGATCGGAATCGACCAGCTGAGCGGGATGCGGTCGCGGTACAGGCCGCCGAGCAGGTTGTAGACCGGCGTGTTCAGGGCCTTGCCGGCGATGTCGTAGAGGGCGATGTTGACGGCGCTCTTGGCGCGCGGGTTCCAGGGCAGCGCGCGGTCCATGTCCAGTTGACGGGCCTCGATCTCGCGCGGGTCCTTGCCGAAAATGGCGGGCAGCAGACGCTCGCGCAACTGCAGCGCGACGGTCAGTTGCGTCTCCCCGGCGCCGGAGAAACCGGCCATGTGCGGCGCCTCGCCGAGGCCCACGATGCCCTCGTCGGTATGCAGGCGCAGGTAGACGCATTCCTGATGGCTGGTGGTGGCGAAGGACATGCGGTGCGTGCGCACGGTCGGAATTTTGGTCAGAATCAATTCGGCGTGCGTGATTTTCATGAAATTCCACTCCCCTCTGTGTCGAATCAGTCCAGTTGGGCCAGCAAAGTGCGCGCGGCCGCGCCGCGTTCGCGGACCGGTTGCCCGGCCTCCTCCAGCAAGATTTCCATCAGCGTCACCAGCGCCAGCAGGAAGGTCGGCTGGGCGGAATGGCCCAGCATGCCGACGCGCCAGACCCGGCCGCGCAGATCGCCCAGGCCGCCGCCGATGTCGATGCGGTAGGGGGTCAGCAATTGCTGGCGAATCGCCTCCGCGTCCACGCCGGCGGGCACGCTGAAGGCCGTCACCGTCGGCAGGCGGAAACCGGGCTTCGCGTGGACGGAGACTCCCAGCTCCGCGAAGGCCGCGACCAGGGCGTCGCGGCGGTTCACCATACGGCTCGCGCGATAGTCCATGCCCTGTTCGGAAATCAGTTGCAGCAACTCGGTGAGGGCGTAGACGATCGGCGCGGGCATGGTCTGGGCGGCGCGTTCTTCCTCGCGGAAGCGGCGCAACTGCGCCAGGTCCAGCGAGGGGCTGGCGACCGGCGTGCGGCGGGCGGCGTGGACGGCGGCGGCGCGCGCGCTGAAGGTGATCAGGCCCAGGCCGGGGTAGGCGCTGATGGCCTTCTGGCTGCCGGCGACGCCGACGTCGATACCCAGTTCGTCGTGGGGCGCGTCGACGGCGCTGATCGTCCAGCGCGAATCGACCAGCAAGAGGGCGTCGTGCGCGCGGGCCAGCTCGCCGAGGCCGGTCAATGGCTGCTGGACGCCGGTCGAGCCCTCGCCGTGCAGGACTGCCAGCAGGCGCGTCGCCTGCTTTCCAAGTGCGTGCCGCAGCGATTCCAGGGTGACGGCTTCGCCCGCCGGCGCCACCACGCGCAGGACCTGCGCGCCGCAGCGTTCGGCCGCCTCGGCCAGGCGCTCGCCGAAGAAGCCGCTGACGGCGACGACGGCGGTCTCGCCCGGCTGCAGGGCGTTCAGCAGGGCTGCCTCGAGGGCGCTTTCCTCGGAGCCGGGGACCAGGAAGGTGTCCTCGTTCTCCGTGCGCCAGAGCTGGCGCAGGCGGGCCACAGCCTCGTCCAGCACGGCGAGGAAGCTCGGGTCGTTGGCGCCTTCGAGGACGCCGATGAGCCCCTGGCGCGCCCGCGGCGAGGCGTTGCTGAGGTCCGGGCCGAGGAGGGTGCGCTCCGGCGGGTTGAGGCGCCGGTAGGGGAGGGGCGCGGCGTCGCCCGTCATTGCAATTCGGGGATCAGGAACTGCCCCGCTTTCATGACCTGCAGGTCGTCCAGCCAGATGCTCTTGTTGCGGCAGGGGAAATCCATGTGGGCCTTCGAGACGTTCTGGCCCTGGAAGATGGCGGTGTTGGCGCCGAAGGCGATCTGCATGTTGCCGTAGAAGGCCTCCTGGTCCTGGACGGCGCCTTCCATCAGATAGGCGCCCATGCGATTCCAGTCGGCGCGGTGCTCGCAGCCCCAGCCGATGTGGGCGATGCGGTAGGCGGTCTCGTCGTTGAAGGCGGAGAACCAGTCCTCCAGCAGGCGCGCGTCCAGGCCGCCCTCGATCTTGACGATCAGGCCGTCGCGGATGGTCATTTTCACCGGCGAGGTGACGTAGCGGCCGAGGCGCAGGATGACGTCGTTGACGTCGAGCACGAGGGTGCCGTTGGCGCTGTATTCATCGGGCCCGACGGTGACCATGCCGCTGGGCCAGTTGTCCCAGCGGCCGGGCTCGTCGGCGAGGCTGTACAGGCCGAGGACGACGCGGTCCCTGACGTTGCAGGTCAGGTCCGTGCCCATGGCGGAGGTGACGCGCATCGTCTCCGCCCCGCGCAGCAGGTCGGCGCCGGCCAGGGCGCGGCGGCGAATGACGGGGTCGGGCGCCAGGCGCATCAGGACGTCCTGCGGCTGGCCGCAGCGCAGAACCCGGCCGCCATTCTCCAGCGCCGCCGCGTTGAGCAGCGAATAGGCGTGGGCGACGGTGCTGACGAGGTCGATCACCATGTCGACGCCGGCCCAGATGTCGGCGATGATGCCCTTGTCGTTCTCCGGCACGGTGGTCGGCACGGTGACCTGGAAGGCCTCCACGCCCAGGTCGATGGCCGCGCCGAGGGCGGCGGCCGGGTAATGCGGCGAGGTATGCGTGTCGCTGTAGATCAGCAGGGTCTCGCCCGCGTGCAGGTTGCAGAGCTCGAACGAGCGTTTGAAGAGGGGAATCAACTCGGTGGAGGCGCTGTAATCCAGGGGAAATTTTTTCACGGTTGCCGCTCCTGTGGTCTGCTCCTGCACAACGACTATACTCAGGCACAAGAGTTGGCCGCAACACGTGGCGCGGGCAGGCGCGGGGAGGGACCATGTTTCACTGGACGTATCGCGATTCCGGCGGGGCACTGACGGACCTGATCCCGCTTTTTCGGCACACACTGGAGCTTTGTCAACTGCGCGAGGGCGAACGGGTCATGGTCTACTGCGACCACCACACGCCGATGCACTACGCCAAGGCCTCCATGGCCGCGGCCCAGGCCCTTGGCGCGGAGGTCTTTCAGCTGGAAGTGCCCACGGAAGGCGGCGACATCATGTCCGGGCCGGTGTGGGACATCTGGCACGCCGTCGACCTGGTGGTGGACCTGGAATCGATCGGCACCAGCATCTACCGGCCCATGCGGGTCAGCGCGCTGGAAGCCGGCGTGCGCGTCCTGCGGGTGACGCAGCCGGAGGACGTGCTCTCGCGTCTGCGACCCCTGCCCGCCCTGCGCGACCGGGTGAATCGCTGCGAGGGGCTGCTGGCCGCGGCGCAAGAGCTGCGGGCGACCTCGCCGGCCGGGACGGACCTGGTCCTGAACACGGCCAGTCGCAAGGCCTTCGGGCTCTGGGGCGCGGCGGACCGGCCGGGCAAGTGGGACCACTGGTCGGTGGCGGTCGTCGTGGGCGGCGCCAACCGCCCCAACAGCAATGGTCGGCTGGTCATCGACGTCGGCGACATCATTCTTGGCATGCGGCGCTACGCGACCACCCGCATCGACCTCATCATTGAGGAGGGGATTATCACCCGCATCGAGGGGGAGGGGCTGGACGCGCATTTGCTGCGCAACTGGTTTGCCGGCTGGGGCGACGAGCGCGCGTATCACATTTCGCACGTCGGCTGGGGCTGCGACGAGCGCGCCGACTGGGGCCGGATGGCCGGGCCGACCGGCGGCATCGGCGACGCGGAGTCCTACCCGGGCGTCTTCCAGATCGCCTTCGGCCGCGATACGTCCTGGTACATCGGCGACGGCACCAACGACGTCGTCGCCCATATCGACTTCAACGGCCTGGCGCACAGCATCGCGCTGGATGGCGTGCCGGTCACGGAAGGCGGGCGCTTCGTCCACCCGGACCTGGCGCCCATTGCATACGATTGAGAGCGGCGGCGCAGACAGTCGCCGATCGCCCTAAAGGCGTTCGCCCGTCTCCAGGTAGTGCAGCAAAGCTTCGCGACTCATGCCGGCGATGCCCAGCGCGTCGGCGTTGCGGCCCGTGGCCCAGTAGTCCTCTTCTTCCGTCACGCAGAAAATGTGGTTGATGCTGTCGTTGACGGGCGTCGGCACGTCGAGCAGCTGCCCCAGCGCGGAATAGAGCACCGAGCCGTAGGGCACGTCTTCGGTGATGTAGCGGTCCCAGATGCGGTCGCGCAGGTTGAAGGGCTCGCCCTGGACGCGGTAGACGTGGGGGCCGCTGCCGGTCTCGCGGTAGAGGTCGTCGATGTAAACGACGTCCAGCCCCAGCGCGCGCTGCAGGGCCATTTTCTCCTCGTCGACGGCGTCCAGCAGGCGCAACACGCCGGGCGTCATCCCTTCGTTCATGATCGAGAGGTAGCCGTCCTGGCGCTCGACGGCGGCGTAGTTCAGCAGCATCGGCGCGGGGTGAATCATGAAGTTGGGGTTGTTGAGGCCGGGGTCCAGCACGTTGGCTTTGGGGATCAGGCGCAGCGTGTCGCCGATGCGCTCATGCAGCGCTTCCGTATTGCGGCCGGGGAAGGCGGAGAAGCGCAGGTTGGAGGGCAGGCGGATGCGCAGCTTGCCCGGCGCGACCATCCGCGCCGACTGCGGCAGGGTGACCGTCTCTCCCAGCAGGACCTCGTCGAGACTGTGCCCGGCATCGCGCAGCAGCGGCGCCAGTTCCAGCGAGCCGGCGGACCCGGTGAGCAGCAGGATGATCTGGCCGCTGCGCAGGTGGGGCAGGCAGGCCTCCAGCATCGCCCGCTGGCCGTAGGCTGGCACGGCGATGAGCACCAGCTCGACCTGCTCCATGGCGGCGGCGACGTCGGTGGTGATGAGGGCCAGCGGAACCAGCTCCCCGGCCTCGTCCCCGCCGACCAGGTCGCCCTCAATGGTCACGCCACCTTGCTCCACGATGGCGGCGATTCGTTCGGGAGTGCGGTTGTAGAGATGGACGCGATAGCCGCGGCGCGAGAGGGCGGCGGCGGCCGCCATCCCGCCGGGGCCGGCGCCCATCACCAGGATGCGTTCGATGGCGCCCATGGTCACAGGACCTGCAGGTCGTGGGTGCTGAGGTTGAAACGCCGCGCGCCGTCGGCCGTGACGGTGACGATGTCCTCGATGCGCACGCCGAAGCGGCCCTTCAGGTAGATGCCGGGCTCGATGCTGAAGACCATCCCCTCCTGCAGGACGGTGGTGTCGCCCTGGATGATGTAGGGCGCCTCGTGGAGATCAAAACCGAGGCCGTGGCCGGTGCGGTGCAGGATACCTTCCTCATAACCGGCGGCGATGATGTGCGCGCGGGCGACGGCATCGATCGACTCCGCCGTGACGCCGGGCCGGACGGCCTCGAAGGCCACCTGGTTGGTCTCGTTGACCAGGTCGTAGACGCGGCGGTATTCGTCCGAAGGCGGGCCGACGTGAAAGCTGCGGGTCATGTCCGACCAGTAGCCATTCACGCCGCCGCCGAAATCGACGACGACGGCATCGCCGGACCGGATACGGCGCGGACCGACGTGGTGATGCGGCGACGCGCCGTTCTCGCCGACGCCGACGATGGCGCCGGCGGGCGCGCCGGGGTCGTGACCGTGTTGCGGCAGCAGGGTCATCAGTTGCTGCTTGACCTCCGCCTCGCTCATGCCCATGAGCGGCAGTTCCAGCAGGGCCATGTAGGTGCGGTCGGCGGCGGCGCCGGCCTGGGTCAGGTATTCCAGTTCCTGCGCCTCCTTGACCATGCGGACGGGGTTGAGCAGGTCGCCGCCGGGCAGGAATTCGGCCTGCGGCGCGGCGGCCTGCAGGCGATAGAGGAAGTGGGCGTAGATCTGGTCGGCGACGGCCAGGCGCAGCGGCTGCCCGGCCCTGGCCGCGGGTAACGATGCGGCGAAAAGTTCGAAGGGGCTTTCGGTCTCCTCCCAGGGGAGGAGGTCGAAGAATTGCGCCAGGGGCTCCGCCAGGGCCGTCTCGAAGGAGGGCAGGATCAGGCGCGGAGTCTCCTCTTCGGCAGCGGGCAGGATGAAGTGGGTCAGGCGCTCGGATTGCGGCCGGTTCAGGCCGATCAGGTAGAAGAGATCGCTGGAGGGGCCGACGAGCAGGGCGTCGATACCGGCATTGCGCAGGCTTTCCCGCACGCGCCGGCAGCGCGCCGCGTAGTCAAAGGGCTGGTTATGCGTGGCCATTCTTCGTCCCGATCAGCCCGGACGGGCGCCGTGGCCGGTCTGCGTGCCGCCGGTCTCGGTGGTGATGCCGACGTCGCCCTGGTAGCGCAGTTCGTCGAGCAGGAATTCGCCGTTCTCCATGATCTGAATGTCATCCACCCAGTAGCTGTTGTTGAGGCAGGGGAAATCGATGTGCGAATTGGTGAGCGTGGTCGCGCCCTTGAAGATTCCGATGTTGGAGCCGAAGGCGATCTGCATGTTGGCGTACATACACTCGTTGTCCTGGCCGGGAATCAGCCAGTTGGCGCGCTTTTCGCAACCCCAGCCGACGTGGGCGATGCGGTAGGAATCCTCGGAATTGAACTGGGCGAACCAGCGCTTGAGCAGTTCGGCCTGCATGCCGCCCTTGATGTCGGTGATGCGGCCGTCGTTCATCTCCAGATAGACGTAGTCGTTGATGTACTGGTTGAGCACGAGCATGTAATCGCCCGGGGAGAGCACCAGCACGCCGCCGCCCTTGTGTTCCTCAGGCGCGCAGCAGACCATCCCGCTCGGCCAGATATCCCAGCGGCCGGGGACGTCGGAGACGCTGTAGATGCCCATCGGGTCGCGCCCCTCCTTGTGGAAGGTGAGGTCGGTGCCGCCGGGGGAAGTGATGCGCATGGTTTTGGCGTTCTTCATGAGCTGCTGGCCGGCGAGGACGCGCTCGCGCAGTTCCTGGGTGGGGAAGAGGCGGCGCATGGTGTTGACGGCCACGCCGATGCGCTGCAGGCGCGTGCCGCTGTCCATCGATTCGCGCATGATGTGGCCGTAGGCATGGGGGCCGGAGGAGACGTCGATGACCAGGTCGGCGCGTTTCCAGGCGTCGATGACGGCTTTCTCCTCGCGGTTGGGGTGCACGATCTGGAAGACGTCGGCGCCGAGCTGGATGGCGGCGCCCATGTAGGCGGCGGCGTAGTGGGGGTAGCTGCCGGGGTCGGTGTGGATGAGGATGTGTTCGCCCGGATGCACCTTGCAGAGTTCCAGGTGCCTGCGAAACATGTCGACCAGTTGGGTACTTGCTGAATAGTCCAGTGCCATCGATTCGACCATGTCATGTCTCCTGAATGAATCCGCCATATGCCCCGTAAGATAACCCGAAGCGCGCGCGGTATTCAAACGGG
>DAOUIB010000030.1:0-11033 GCA_034428275.1 Anaerolineae bacterium | reverse complement strand
CGGGCAGCCCGTCGCCAGCGCCTCGAGCACCTTGTTCTTGATGCCGGCGCCCATGCGCAAGGGACTGACGTAGAGCGTCGCGCGGGTCAGCCAGGGCCGCAGGTCGGGCACGCGCCCGGTGACCTCCATGCCGTCGCCGGCCAGCGCGCGCAGCGACTGCGGGGGTGCGTTGCCCACCAGCCACAACTGCAGCTCGGGGTGCTCCCGACGCAGGCGGGGAAAGAGGTCGCGGGCCAGCCAGAGCGCGGCGTCGACATTGGGTTCGTAGGCGAAGTTGCCGGTGAAGAGCAGGCTGGCTGCCTCACGCGCTTCGCCAGAGGGCCGGAAGTGCTCCGCGTCGACGCCGTTGGGGATGACTTCCCAGTCCAGCGCCGGATTGAGACGGCGCAGTGCCGCGCGGTCCCGCTCGCTGACGACCACGCGCCGCCCGAACGGGACGTACATCCAGGATTCGAAACGCCGCGCCAGAAAATGGCGCAGGTGGATCCCAGGCGCCAGTCCGCCACTGGCAGTCAGCGCGCGCTGCAGGTAGAGACTGTAGGACTCGTAGGGCGTGATGAGGGTCGGCAGGTCGCCCACGGCATGGCGATACTCACTGACCTGGATGCCGCCGAAGAAATGCGCGCAGTCGTAGGCATTGCCGGCTACCTGCTGCTGGATCGCGCGCCACATGGCCGGGGAAGAGACTCCTGCAGCCTGGACGGGAAAACGCGAGCCAGGCAGAAGCAGGCGTCGCAGCAGCGTGAACGGTTTACGCGCGGGCTCGTCAAACAGCGCGACCTCACCGAAGTGGGCGCGATAGTGATCAACGTCGTCGTGGTCTTCCGCCTGGCTGGCGAAGGCCAGCAAGTCAATGACGCAGCCGCGACGGGACAGTTCGCGCGCCAGATGCCAGACGATGAGCCGGTCGCCGAGGTGCAGCGGCCAGGGCGGGCAGCGCGAAATGAGCAGTACGTGAGGCATCGGCGCCATGATAGCACAGGGTCTGTTCAGGCCTGAGGCAGGACGCTATGATGCGCTGCATTAAATGAGGAGCGAGACATGCGCAGACTGCTGCAGATCATCCGTTTACTGGTGGTCATTGCTGTGGTGGGCCTTTTGGCCGCGGTAGCCCTGATTGTTGTGGGGCAGGGCCCGGAAGGGCTTTCTGACGCCCTGAACGCGGTCGTTGCGTTCATTCAGGGCGACCGGCAGGAGGCCAGCGGGCCGGTCACGGCGCCGGGCCTGGAAGAGGCAGAGGGCGCGCGGGTCTTTCGCATCGCGCAGGAAGAGTCTGAAGTGCGCTTTCTGATTGACGAGGTGTTGCGCGGTGCGGACTTCACGGTTGTCGGCGCCACAGACCAGGTTGCCGGTGACCTGCGCGTCGACACAGGCGACCCGGCGGCGTCGGAAATCGGCCTGATTCGCATCAACGCGCGCACCCTGACCACGGACAACGGCAATCGCAACCGGGCATTGCGCACCTTCATCCTCAAGTCGGCCGAGGACGAATTCGAATATGCCGAGTTTGAAACGTCGGAACTGACGGGCATGCCGGAGAGCGTGACCGTCGGCGAGCCCTTCGACATTCAGATCATGGGAGAACTGCGCATCGCCGGGGCGTCGCAGGCCCTGACCTTTGATACCACCATTACGCTGGAGAGCGAGGAGCGTCTAAGCGGGTCGGCGCGCAGTTCCCTGCAACATGCCGACCTCGGCCTGACCATCCCCTCCGTGCCCTTTGTTTCGGACGTGGCCGAGGAGGTCCGGCTCGAGATCGACTTCGTGGCGCTGGCCGTCGTCGAAGACGAGGATCAGGCGTCGTCTTCGGGCTGAGCAGCGCCCAGTTCGCGGTCCAGCAGGAAGAGGCCCGGGCCGTAATCGCCCACCAGCTTCAGGTCCTGCACGGCGGCGTCGACCAGGGCTTCCTCTTCGACCTGCTCGTCAACGAACCATTGCAGGAAGCTGAAGGAGGCCGGGTCGTTCTCGCTGGAGGACAGCGCAACCAGATCGTTGATGAGATGCGTGACGTGCTGTTCGTGCTTCAGGGCATCCTGAAAGACGTCCAGCGGCGACTCCCAGTCGGTCTGCGGCTGGTCAAGGGGCAGCAGAAGAACGCGGCCGTTGCGCTCGTTGACGTAATCGAGGATTTTCATGGCATGCGTCATTTCCTCATCCGCGTGATGGCGCATCCAGGCGGCAAAGCCGCGCAGGTCGCGATACTCGAACCAGGCGCTCATCGAAAGATAGGTGTAAAAGGCGCCCAGTTCCGCATTGATTTGCCTGTTCAGCGCTTCCTGCATCGCCTCGTTCAGCATGGGGGTCTCCTCAATGAGGTGTTGAAACGAAAAAGTTAATGCATGTAAATTATATCATGGCAGGGCATTATCTGTCAAAGTTAACCCTGGGTGATTCACTACTCATTGGTCGTTAAGAGCCGGGAGTCTCAGCTCATGAGTTGCACTGTCCATCTGGTCCGCCACGGCGAGGTCCACAACCCGCAACACGTCATGTACGGACGTCTGCCCGGCTTTCGCCTCAGTGAGCGCGGCCAGGAGCAGGCGCGATCCGCGGCGTCCTGGTTGCAGGGACGCCCGCTCGACGCGCTTTACAGCAGCCCCATGCAACGCGCCCGGGAAACAGTGGCCATCCTGGCGCAAGCCGGCGCGGCCTTGCCGCTCCAGGTTGACGTACGCCTGAACGAGGTCTACACGCCCTGGCAGGGTCGGCCGCTGCTGGAACTGCTGAGACGCGACTGGGACATGTATACCGGCAGCGGTCCGGAATATGAACAGGCGGAGGACGTGGCCCGTCGCGGTCAGGACTTCTTCGCCGCCATGCGCTGCGCCTGGCCGGGTGGCGAGGTTGCTGCCGTCACCCATGGCGACGTCATCGCGTTTTCCATCGTCCTCGCCGCCGGGGACCCGCCGGAGGTCAAGCTCAAGGCCCACATGCCCAACTATGGCGTCAGCGACGATTACCCGGAGACGGCCTCCATCAACACCTTCCACTGGCGCACGGAGGACCCGGAAGAACTGCCGTCCTTCACCTACCGGCGGCCCTGGTAGTCGGGCCGCGCGCCGGCAGCAGGACCAGCATCGCCGCCAGCGTGATGCCGGCGATACCCCACAGGACCGGGCCGTAGCCGCCGCCCAGTGCGTGGATGGCGCTGGCCCCGACCGGCGCGACGGTGCCCGCCAGGGTCAGAAAAACAACCATGACGCTGCTGATGCGTCCGAAGCGGGCGGGCCCAAAACGCTCTGCCAGCAGGGCAGGCCGCAGCAGCGTGGCGGAGCCGACGGCCGCGCCAAACAGGAGGACGAAGAGCCAGAGACGCCAGTCGCCGCCTGGCAGCAACAGGAGCAACAGGGCCAGCAGTTGCAGCGCAAGCGACAGCCCCGTCAGCCAGAGCAGCGATACTCGCCCGGCGACGGGCGCGAATACCAGTCGGCCCAGCACCTGGGCGGCGCCGATCAGCCCGGCGCCGGCCGCCGCCAGATTGTCGTCCACCCCCTGTTCGAGCAGAAAGGGCACAAAATGAACCCGAATCGCCGTGGCGCCCAACATGGCCAGGGAAAAGGCCGCGGTGAGCGACCAAAAGACGCTGCCCCGCAGAATGTCACCGGCGGAATGGCTTGACGATTCCTGAGGTCCGCCAGGATCTTCACTGGCGCCGTCCGCCTGCAGCCCGATATCGGCCGGTCGGCGGCGCAGCACCAGCGCGTGCAGGGGGATGGTCGTCGCGGCCAACAGAATGGCGAGCAACAGGACGGTCATGCGCCAGCCATGCTCTTGCAGCAGCGAATTGGCCAGGGGCAGGAAAATCGTGCTGGCGAAACCGGCGACGAGAGTGACGAGGGCCAGCGCCCGCGCCCGTTTTCGCAGGAACCAGTTGGCGATGACGGTGAAGGCCGGTTCGTAAAACAGGGCCGCCATGCAAAGACCCAGACCTGACCAGACGAGATAAAACATCGCCAGATCGTCGGCCTGCGACCAAAGGACCAGCAGGGCGCTGGCCAGCAGGGAGGCGACGGTCATCAGCAGGCGGGCGCCGTGGCGGTCGATCCAGATGCCGACCGGCACGGCCATGGCGCCCCGCAACAGCAGGGCCAGCGAAAAGGCGCCGGTCAGTTCGGTGCGCGACCAGCCGGTGTCCATTTCCATGGGCCGGATGAAGACGGCGAAGGTGTAGTAAAGGATGCCCCAGGAGATCGTCTCGGTGATGGCCAGGGTCAGGGCGATGCGCCAGCCGTAGTAACTCTTGCGGATAGCGCCCAGCCATCTCACGGGTCGGGTTCCGTATTCTGGCTGGCAATCTGTCCTTCCGCGATCCGCAACACCGAAGCGTGCCGCAGGAATCCCGGCGTGAAGATGTCCAGTTCGGTGGTGGTCAACAGCGTCTGGGCCACGCCGTCGAGACGTTCCAGCAGCCAGTTGCGCCGGCTGGAATCCAGCTCGGCGACCACCTCGTCCAGCAGCAGCAGGGGCGGCTCGCCGATGCGCGCCTGCATCCAGTTCAGTTCCGCCAGCTTGAGCGCCATCACCGCCGTGCGCGCCTGTCCGCGACTGCCGTAGAGGCCGGCGTCGTGCCCGTTGATGGCGATGCGCAACTCGTCGCGGTGCGGGCCGCCTGGCGTGTAGCCCCGGCGAATCGAGAGCGAACGTTCCTCTTCCAGGCGGGCGGCGTATTGGGGCGCAATGTCACCTGCGTCCAGTTCGCGGTGGAGATCAAGGCCCCGGGAATCGAAGGAGAGTTGGCCATCGCCGCTGGCGGTGGGCGCAAAGCTGGGCTGGTAACGCAGCGACAGGGTCTCGCGCCCGCCCGTAAGGTCATGGTGCGCGCGGCGGGCGCTGGCTTCCAGTTCGCGCAGGAAGCGTTGGCGCGCGGCGATGATAACGGCGGCAGCCTCAACCAGCTGTGCGTCCCAGAAGTCCAGTTCGTGCGGCGCGGCGCGGCGTTCCTGGATGCGCCGCAGCAGGGCGTTGCGTTGGGGCAACAGCTTGCCGAAGCGGTTCAGGGCCTCAAGGCAGGCGGCATCCACTTGGGAAAGGGTGTTGTCGATGAACTGCCGCCGGTCCGCCGGCGACCCTTCCACCAGCGCCAGGTCGCGCGGCAGAAAAAGCACGACGTTGAGGTGACCGACGAGGTCCATCACGCGTTTGTCGGCGCCGTTGAGACGCAGCACCTTCCTGAAGCGCGGCGTCGCCTGGCCGCCGTCCTCCAGCATCAGGGTGACTTCGAGGCGCTCCAGCGGGCTGTGACGGGAACTGACGTCGGCGGCGAGGCGGGCATAGGGGATGGGTTCATCCTGGCTGCGCCAGTGGATGAGCTGGCGGTCGCTGCTGCTCCACGGGGAGCGCGAGAGGGCGAGGTAACAGATGGCCTCCAGCAGGCTGGTCTTGCCCTGGGCATTGGCGCCGTGGATGAGCGTGGTGCCCGGCGGCGGGCTCCATTCCAGGCGGGCGTAATTGCGGAAATTGCTCAGCGAGAGGTGCTCGATGCGCATGGGGCAGGTCTTGCCATTTTGCCGGGACGCCGCGGGCGATTGTAGCGACACCTGAGGGGCGCTGCACAGGACTTGACACAAAAGAACATATGTTCTATCATGGCCGAAATGGCTGTCAACGGGGGTTCGCGCCATGGCCCGCATGACCCGCAGCATCCTGCACCTTGATCTGGACGCCTTTTTCTGCGCCGTCGAAGAGTTGAGCGACCCCTCGCTGGCGGGCAGGGCCTTCGCCGTCGGCGGCCAGCCAGGGAAGCGTGGCGTGGTCGCCTCCTGCTCCTGGCCGGCGCGCCGCTACGGCGTGCGCTCGGGCTTGCCCATGGGCGAGGCAGTGCGACTTTGCCCGCAGCTGCTGGTCGTCTCGCACAGTTTCGGCAACTACGCTGAAATCTCGGCGCGGGTCATGGCCCTGGCGCAGGAATTGACGCCGATGGTCGAGCCCGTCTCGATCGACGAGGCTTTCCTCGATATCACCGGTACCCCTGGCGACCCGTCCCTGGTCGCTCGCGCCCTGCAGGAGCGCATCGCGCGGCAGTTGCATCTGCCCTGTTCCATCGGCGGCGGCAGCAACAAGCTGATCGCCAAAATGGCCACCAATGCCGCCAAGAACGCCGGCAGGGGCGACGCGCCGCCGCGCGCCATCAAGATCGTCGCGCCCGGCGCGGAAGCAGACTTCCTCGCGCCGCTGGCGGTGGAGGCCCTGTGGGGTTGCGGCCCGAAAACGACGGAGCGACTGCGTGAGATGGGCGTGTCCACACTTGGCGATCTGGCTCGCTGGCCCACGCGTGACCTCCTGCGGCGCTTCGGCAAGCATGGCTACGATATCGCTCAACGCGCCCGCGGCATCGACGAGCGCATCGTCGAATCGAGCTTTGTCACCAAATCGGTGGGCCACAGCAGCACCTTCCTGCGCGACCAGCGCGAGGCCCTGCCGATTCGTCGCAAGCTGCGCGATCTGGCGGAACGCGTGGGTCTGCGTTTGCGCCGCCAGCACCTGCGCGGCAGGACCGTGACGCTCACGCTGCGCTGGTCGGATTTCACTACGGTCATGCACCAGACGACGCTGCCGATGGCCGTCAACGATGACCTTCTGATCTGGCAGGCGGCCGAGGCGCTGCTGGAGAGCTACTGGCCGCGCGGCCGTCCGCTGCGCCTGATTGGCGTCCGCGTCAGCGGCCTGGAATCCGACAGGCAGGGGCGGCAACTGGAACTGTGGGAAGCGCCGCGCGAACTGGCCCTGCAGGCGGCTCTGGACAACATTCGCAACCGCTTCGGAGATGGCTCCCTGCGGCGCTGCAGCGCCATGGGCAAGTCCGGCAGCTACGAGTCGCCCACGCCGGTCTTCCGCATGAACCACGGCCAACGCAGTTCAGCCGCGCGGGCGTAGCCCCGGCAACAACTGACGCAGCGGAGGGATGATGCGCGCGGCGGCCAGGCTGCGGTGGCTGGCGCGCTGTTTGACGTCCTCCGGCAACTGCGCCCAGGAGCGTTCTTCACCCTGCGGGATGAAGATCGAATCGTAGCCGAAGCCGGCCGGGCCGGGCATCTCCTCCATGGCGATGCGACCCTCGTATTCGCCGCGGGCCAGCTCCAGACGTTCGCCCCAGGCGACCGCGATCACGCAGACGAAGCGGGCGCTGCGTCGCTGCGGCGCTGCGTCGCCCAGGGCGTCCAGCAGTTTCTGACGGCGCTGCGCCATGCTCATGTCGGGGCCGCCCCAACGCGCCGGGTATATGCCGGGCGCGCCGTCCAGCGCGTCGACGAAGAGGCCGGTGTCGTCGGCGAGGGCCGGCAGGCCGCCGCGGGCGGCCCAGACGCGCGCCTTGTGCGCCGCGTTGGCCTCCAGGCTGTCGCCGTCTTCGGCGACCTCGAGGTCCTGAAGGCCCAGGTCCGCGGGACTGACCAGCCTCAGCGGCAACGCAGACAGCAACTCACGGTACTCCTGCAGTTTGCCGGCGTTGCCGGTCGCGATGAGCAGGGAGGTCAGGGGCTGATCCTCCGCGACAGGTTGAGCGCGAAGCCGCCGGCCGTGTCGGTCGCGCCCTCGTCGCCGCTGTAACGGGTGGCCTCCACGAGGTAGATGCCGTCGGCCGGCAGTGTGTAGTCGCCGATGCGGGCGTTGCGGCCAGGCCCCGTGTCGTCGTCGCTGGTCAGCAGTTTACGCTCCGCGTCCAGCAGGTTGAGCACGGCGTCGAGGTTGCCGCTGCTGCGGTCCATGGTGATGGTGACGACGTCTTCGGCGCCGCCCTGAAAGGCATAAAGGCGCGCCGGCGTCTCATTGTCGATGCGGGCCTCGACGGCCCGGCCCCAGGTGACCAGCTGCGTCCCGAGTGGCAGGTCTTGCAGCACGAGGTCGGGCAGCATCAGTTCCAGGCGATAGGGGCCGCTGGTCTGGCCCTGCGCCAGTTCGAAGCGCGTGGCGGTGATGGTGTAAAGGCCGTCGGCGGGCAGGCGGAAGTCCTCGATCAGGGCGTTCTTGCCGCCGCCGCCGTCGTCATCGCGGGCCAGTTCACGCCCCTGGCCGTCGCTCAAAAGCAGCAGGGGATCGAGCTCGCCGGTGGCCCGTAGCATGCGAATGCGCACTCTTTCGCCGGCCTGGCCGGCGAACTGGTAGAAACGCTGGTGCTGCCCGTCGTCCAGGCTGCCGCGACCGCTGATGCCGGGGCGGATGGGGATGGCTGTGGCGGCCGTGGTGCCCAGCCCGCTGAACAGGGCTTCGTTGAGCGAAAGCACGAAGTTGCCGCTGCTGGTGCCGGCTTCCTGACCGTAGCGCGAGGCCAGGATGCGGTATTCGCCGTCGGCCTCGATCAGAAAGTCACTGATGCGACTGTCGCGCGGGGCCGGGCCTTCGAGGGCGTCGTCGTTGCTGGCGAGCTCACGTCCGGCGCTGTCCTGCAGTTGCAACCAGGGGTCGAGGTCGCCCGAGGCCCGGCGCAGCTGGAGCTGCACGACGTCGCCGCGCCGCGCGTGGAAGCGGTAGGCGACGACCGGCGTCTCCTGCGAAATGCGGTTGATGACCTGGTCGCCATAGCGCAGTACGCTGCCGGCGTTGGAACTGACGCCGATCTGTTCCAGGCCCAGTCGAAAGCTGCCGGAGGTGCTGCCGAGGGCCTGACCCAGGCGCATGACGACCACTGTGTAACGAGCGCTGGCGGGCAGGCTCAGCGGCGCGATGAAGGGCGCCAGACCGCCCTGGCTGTCGTCGGAAGCGGCCAGCACCTGCCCTTCGCCGTCCAGAAGCAGGAGCACGGGGTCCAGATTGCCCTCCGTCACCTCCAGTTGCAGTTCGATGACCTGTCCCTGCAGACCGTCGAAAGTCCAGGCGATGCGGGGCCAGCGATCGTTGATTTCACCATCGAGCGACGCACCGGGGACTAGCGTGGCGTTGCCCTGCGCTGCCGTGGCGGTGGCGGCGGCCAGCAGCGGGAAAACCAGCAGCAGGCGACGGGCGACGCGGCGCACGGTCCTCAGCTGTCGCGCCGGTCCAGCCAGACGGGCAGGTCAAGCGCCTGGCCCAGGTAGAGCGCGACGGCCTGCGCATTGCTGTTGCAGCGCCAGGAATGCAACTCGGAGACGCCGGATTCCGGAGCCATGGCTTCGCGCGTCAGCAGGCGCAACTGACGACTGGGCAACAGGTATTGAAACTGACCGGCGCTGAGATGCAGGTTCAACTCGGCGTAGGCGGGCGCGCCGCCGCGGCGCTTATGCCGCACTTCCGACACGTAGAGCGACTGAATCTGCGCGACGCGTTTGCTCCATAGCACGCGCGTACCGTGACGGGCGCGAATCTGCATCTGGTAACTGTCGAAGATGTAGAGATCGGGCGAATTGCGGAAACGTACCTGATTGCGAACGACCAGGACCAGCAGGGCCAGCGCGGAAAAGAGCGCCAGGGGCGGTATGTAGGGTTGGCCGGGAGGGGCAATGCCGCTCATTTGGCTGGCGACGAGCAGGAAGGCAAAGACGGCCGCCCAAAAGGCGTACCACAGGCTGCGACGGAATGCCGCGCGCGCGACCCGTGGGTTGCGCACCAGTTGCAACATGCCGGTGGTGCCGGTCTCCAGCGACCAGTCCGCGCTGAAATCCAGTGGCAATCGAGGCAGGGGCATCTCCGCCGGCGCCGGTGTTTCCTCTTCAAAGAGAGGTTCCCGCTCCACTGCGATCGCGGCCGGCGCCTCCGGTTCGAGCAGTCGGAAAGGCCGACCCGCCACGCTGGCGAGGGCCAGGCCGCTGTTCTCCGCGAGTTCCCTGAAGGCGCCCTGGTCGGGGTCCGGCCAGTGGGCCAGTTCGCACCAGCGGCTGTCGCGCAGGCTGGCCAGTTGCGGCGCCAGCAGCAATCCCAGGTGCCAGGCTTCATCCGTCGGGGACCAGCCCAGCAGGATATGCTCGACGTTCGCGTTCGCCAGGGTCCCGCTGGCAGGCAGGCGGCGTGAATCGGCAAATGCCGTCGAGTAGCGCAGGCGACCATCGGGCACGGCATCGAGCAACTCATGGGCGCCGTGCAGATCGTCGACGTACAGACGCCAACTGTCCGGCGTCATTTCGATGGTCAGGTTTTCAGCCGCTGCAACGCTTTCCATGCACCCTCGCTGGCGATCCCGGGGAATTGTAGCACGCCCCCCACGTCATTCGTAGCGCAAAACAATCAGCGCCCGCTCGCGAATGGCCACGCGCGCGCTGAGCAGCGTCGCCAGGGCGCCGATGCCTGCGGCGGCGATGACCAGGGCGATCGCGACCGGGGTGGCGTCGTCCGGGATGAGAATGGTGGCCTCGATACCCATGCGGCTCATGATGGCCACGCCCAAAGCGCTCAGGCCCAGGCCCAGCAGACCCCCAAGCAGGCTGATGATCAGGTTTTCCAGCAGCATGACGCCCAGCACTCGGCGTCCCTTGAGGCCGACGGCCTTGAGGATGCCGATCTGGCGCCTGCGTTCGAGCGTCGCCAGGGCGACCGTGTTGGCCATGATGATGCCGGCCGCCCCCAGCGAGAGCAGGCCGACCAGGATGGGCAGGGCGCTGAACTGGTCGATGAAACGGCCGATCAGGCCGTCGATGAAGCCGACGTCGATAGTGAAGACGAGGGGCAGGGCAGAGAGGCTGAGCAGGGCCGCGTCCAGATGTTCATCCTCGACGTCCACCAGGGTGAAGGGGAAACCGGTATCGCCGGCGGGCAGGACACCGGGCGGTATGAGGATCTGATCCGGCCCCTGAAAGAGGTTGCTGGACGCCTGAACGCCGACGGCCTCAAACTCGTAGGCTTCGTCACCGACCTGCAGGGTGATGCGTTCCCCGACCCTGACCAGTTGGTCCTCCTCGGACAAGAGCAGCACGGGCCGGCCGACGTCGTCGACGTCAAGGGGGCGGCCGGCGACGATGCGCGCGTTGCCATTCAGGTTGACGCCGGTGGTATCGCGCACGGTGATGTCCAGGGTGTAGTCGGGCAGGGCATCCAGTTCGGCGCCGAGTTCGGGAATGCGCCCAAGGTCACCCTCGCGGGTGGCGTTGCGCATCTCCCGGCGCAGCTGCCGCGCCCGCTCGATGACTTCT
>DAOUIB010000029.1:0-12116 GCA_034428275.1 Anaerolineae bacterium | reverse complement strand
TTTCCGCCCAAATCGTTTGCCCTTCTACGCTCATGAAGTAATCGGCAAACTCGAGCGCGACATCACGCTGCGGCGAATTTTCTGCAATCAGCAAGGGACGTCCCTCAATGATTAGGCTGCTGTTCCCCGCTTCTGTGATTCCTGGCATGACGAACACGCCATAGTCCTCACCGGCGATGAAACCGGCGCGCTCGAGGGAAGCTGTATACCAGTCGCCAATCAGATACATGCCAATACTGCCATTCACAAATGGTTCCGCCCAGTTATCGGGGAAGTCGCCCGGCTGCGAGAAGTATCCCGCATCAATCAGATCGCGCCATTGCTCCATAATGGCGATTACTTGCGGATCGTTGTAGGCTGTCTCGCCGGTCATCACGCTCTGATAGAGGGCGGGATCAACGCGCACCATCATTTCTTCGAACCAGATGAAGCTGCACCAGCGGCAGCCAACCACGTCAAGGCCGAAGGGGGTTACGCCATTGCTCTTGAGCGTTTCCGCAACCGCCATCAGTTCGTCCCAGGTGGTCGGGACTTCGAGTTCGTTTTCAGCAAAGACATGCTTGTTGTAAAAGACGATCCAGTAGTTGATCATCTTCGGCAGCCCATAGGCGCGCCCATCAAAGCCAAACGACCCCATCATGCTTGCCGGGTAACCGCCGTTGTCGATGTGCGTTTGCCAGATGTCGGTGACATCCGCAAGCAGCCCCGCGTCCACCAGGTCTTTCATGCGATAGCCAAACCACCAGTCAAACAGCGGGAACGCGTCGTCGGTCGGCAGCGCGCCGCGCACCGCAGCCTGGTAAGAGTCCGTCGAGGAGAAAATCACCGTGTTGACGCCGATGCCTGTTGCGCCAAGCGATGCCTCGCTGACGGCATCCTGGCCCGCCTCGTGCCAGGCCGCGTCATTTGCCCAGTCGATCACGACTGGTTCATCCTGCGCCGCCACTCCGCCTGCCAGAGCAAGCAGTATCGTTAGCGCGATCAGTAGTCTCTTGTGCATTACCTGTCTCCTTTGGCTCCAACTTTGTCGACATTCTTCATTTCAAAGCCGCTTTCACAGTATTGCGAAGCCAGCGTCACGATTCGGCGCCCGGCGCTGCGCGCAGGAAAAGGATGCCAGCCAGCAGTCAGTGTGAACGGACCATGAACGAAAGGGAGGGGGTGAATCGAAGTAAAGCGATCTTGCAGGGGGCAGGGCGAAGGGTGAGCGTTTGTCAAAATCGCGCCTGGAAAGACGTAGATTTTCTCGACGCGCGCCTGGGAGTTACAGTCAGTCTCAACTCCATGCTTCGTTTCCTATTGCTGCAAAAAGAAAAGCGTAACCAAAGGGCCAGCGGCTGTCAAAATCAGACATGGTGGGCCGAGTCGAAGGGCTGCGCTGCGTAGAGACCCTGGAGCCGGTCGAGGCTGGGACGCCTTGTCTCAACCGCCGTGCATTGACCGCATCCTTGCCAGCATCTTCTCGCGCTGCTCCGGCGAGCCATCGCAGTTGGTGCCAAAGAGATGATCGAATGGCACCGTCGTTTCGCCGTAATTGCACTCGAAAAAGCGATGGTGCAGCGAATGCCAGTAGTTGCCGTAGGAGATCTTCAGGTCGTCCCTGACGACGATTTCCTCGAAGCCTCCATGGCCCAAAATGGAGTAGAAGGACACCAGCTGCCCCTGAAAGATCATGTTGGCTGGATGCGCGCCGATGACCAAGTGGATCAGCATGCTCCCGTACATGGCGACGTGTTCGATCGGGTGCTGGGCCAGGCCGGACCAGGGTCCGACCTCAATGTTTCTGTGATGTACGTGATGCACGTGTTTGTACAGGAATTTGACGTGCAGCAGGCGGTGTCCCCAGTAGAAGTAGAAGTTGTACCAGAGCTGGGTGAGGAAGAGCACCAGCAGGAAAGTGACCGGATGCTCGCGCGGGTTGAAAAAGGAGACGTAGCCGTTGGCGTACACCCAGTGCATCACCACTTCAAACGCCGTCCAGATCGTGCCCGCGCTGGCGATACTCCAGAACATGTTGTCGCGCACCTGGTCGTTCCACAGGAATTTGCGGTTCTTGCCCATCCAGTTCAGCGACAGCTTGTAGCGAAATCCCTGCGTCTTCAGCGACCACATGGTCACATGCAGTATTGACGCCCAGAAGATCATCATGATCTGGTTGCGGGCGTAGATTTCCAGAATCCAGTCGGCGCGGAATTCGGTCATCCGCGACTGCTCCGGCGTGAGGTAGGCCCAGGTCAATACCGCCACTGTCATGAAAAGGACATTGTAGGGCCACATGTACTCTTTCAGCCATTGCGCGACGGCGAGAGGCCTGGGTGGCCAGGAGAAAACCGGGTTGGGCTCAAAGTCCTTGTCCGGCCGCCAGTAGCCGCGCTCGTCGCGCGGCATGCCGTCGGCGAGGCCGTCTCGTTCTGCGCTGATTTGAACCATGGTTATCCAACCTCAAAATCCAATAGTCTGCGAGAAAATCATGCCATGGCGCCGCGCGCGAATTGCGAGGGTCCCAAGGATCAACCCCCGTGCATCGCTCGCATCCTGGCCAGCATTTTCTCGCGCGCTTCCGGTGAACCATCGCAGTTGGTGCCGAAGAGGTGATCGAGCGGCATGGTCGGTTCGCCGTAGTTGCACTCAAAGAAGCGATGATGCAGCGAGTGCCAGTAGTTGCCGTAAGAGACCTTCAAATCGTCCTTGAAGACAATTTCCTCAAAGCCTCCATGACCCGTGATCGAGCCGAGAGTCACCTGCAGCCCCTGAAACATCATGTTGGCAGGGTGCGCGCCGATGACCCAGTGGATCAGCATGCTGGAGTACATCACGACATGTTCAATCGGGTGTTGTGACACGCCGGACCAGGGGCCGACTTCGATGTTTCTGTGATGCACGTGATGCACGTGTTTGTACAGGAATTTGACGTGCAGCAGGCGGTGTCCCCAATAAAAGTAAAAGTTGTACCAAAGTGGCGACAGGAAAAGGATCAGCAGGAAAGTGGCCGGATGCTCGCGCGGGTTGATAAAGGAAATGTGGCCGTTGGCATAGGCCCAGTGCATCAGCACTTCAAACGCCGTCCAGATCGTGCCCGCGCTGGCGATACTCCAGAACATGTTGTCGCGCACCTGGTCGTTCCACAGGAATTTCCGGTTCTGGCCCATCCAGTTCAACGACAGCTTGTATCGATATCCCTGCGTCTTCAGCGTCCACATGCTTATATGCAGCAATGATGCCCAGAAGATCAACATAATCTGGTTGCGAGCGTAGATTTCCAGAATCCAGCCGCCGCGAAATTCGGTCATCCGCGACTGTTCCGGTGTGAGATACGTCCAGGTCAATACCGCCACAATCATGAACAGGAGATTGTAAGGCCACAGGTACTCTTTCACCCAACGCGCGATCGCACGAGGCCTGGGCGGCCACGAGAAAATCGGGTTGGGCTCGATGACCTTGTCCGGACGCCAGTAACCGCGCTCGTCACGCGGCATGCCGTCGGCCAGACCGTCTCTTTCCGCGCTGATTTGAGCCACCTTCATCCTCCCCCGACATTCATCAGCCTGGTTTGTTTTCGTCGGCTATTCCTATTTGCGCAACTGCGGGTCCAGCGCGTCGCGCAGGCCGTCACCGATGAAGTTGATGCACAGCACCGTGAGCGAGATCATCAGGCCCGGCCAGAAGACCAGCGCCGGCGTAAGCGTCAGATAGTCCTTGCCATCGAATAGCAGACGGCCCCAGGTAGGAAAGTCGGGCGGGAAGCCCAGGCCCAGAAAGGAGAGCGCCGATTCCGTGATAATGGCCCCGGCCATGCTGAAGGATGCCGCCACGATGACCGGGCTGAGCACGTTGGGCAGGATGTGGCTGCGCAGGATGACCCTGTCATCCGACCCGATGCTCAGCGCCGCGGAAACGAACTCGCGCTCCTTGATGGTCAGCACCTCGCCGCGCACCAGGCGCGCGGTCGGCATCCAGCCCAGCATCCCGATGACCACCACAATCAGCACGAAAATGCCGACTTCCGGCCCGAAGGCCTTGCGCAGCGGTTCGCGAAACAGCAGCGTGATGACCAGCAGCAGCGGCAGGGTTGGCAGGGAGAGGAACATGTCCGTGATGCGCATGAGCAGCCCGTCCAGGCGACGGAAATAGCCCGCCACGCAACCGACAACCGTGCCCACGCTCATGGCGATGACCATCGCGGTCAACCCGATGGCAAGCGAGACCCGCCCGCCCCAGATGGTCCGCGCCAGGGTGTCACGACCCAGATTATCGGTGCCAAAGGGATGCTCTGCGGTCATGCCGGAGTAGGCGGCGATGATGTCAATGTATTCCGGGTCGGTGTGCCAGACGAGCGGCCCCGCCAGCACCAGCAGCACCACCAGCAAGAGGACTCCCATGGAACCCATGGCCAGCTTGTGCTTGCGAAACTGCCGCCAGGCGTCGCCGCTGAGCGTGCGCGGGGAAGCGCTGAATTCGCCGTTTTCTTCCGGCCTGGTCAGCGATTGGCTTGTTCTGAACAGTGGTTTCATCCCTAATCGTCCGGATATTGCCTATGTATAGCGAATTCGGGGGTCCAGCACCGCATAGAGCACGTCGGCGACAATGTTAAAGAAGACGTTCAGCACTGCAAAGATAAAGGTCAGGGTCTGCACGGTTGGCAAGTCGCCGCCCTGAATGGCGATGATCAACAACTGGCCCAGGCCGTTGACGCGGAAAATCTGCTCCGTGATGATCGCGCCCTGAAAGACACCCGGAATCCCCAGCGCGATCAGCGTGACGACGGGGATCAGGCTGTTGCGCAGGGCGTGATGGCCTACGACGCGGCGTTCAGCGATGCCCTTGGAGCGCGCCGTGCGCACGTAGTCCAGCTTGAGGTTTTCCAGCATGGACGAACGCGTGTGGCGGCTGAGCAAGGCCATATAAAACAGGGCCAGCACCGTCACCGGCATGATGGACTGATTCATCTGGACGAGAAAACTGTCCAGGTCCGTCACGACGTGCGTCGTGTCGTAAATTGAGGGGAACCAACCGAGCTGAACACTGAAGATATAGATAAAGAGCAGACCAATGAAGAAGGTCGGCACCGAAAAACCAACGGTCGCGAACACCGTGCTGAAGCGGTCGAAGTTCGAATATTGCCGATAGGCCTGAATGACGCCGATCGGCACGGCGACGAAGATGGCGGCCAGATAGGACAAGCCGACGACCCAGAGCGTTTGCGGCGTGCGCTCGATGACGAGATCGATGATCGGGCTGCGGGTCTGCCAGGAAAGGTAACGCAGGCGCGACTCGTGCAGCGGCAAGAGTTCGCCTTCCGGCACCTCAACGTTGTCACTGCCGAGTTCCCGCCCCACGCTTCCATTCGCGAGTTCATTCAGGAACATGGGTGAATTGTCACTGTCTTCCAGGAAGAATTGACGGTCGCTCCTGAAAAGCTCCTGCGCCTGACCGTCCAGAATCACGCTGCGACCTGTGCTCTGGACGTCCGCTACCAGGGAGGAGGCGAGTTCGCCATAGCCCTCCTCACCTGCGCCGATCAGGTCCTCCCGGGCCAGGGACAGCGGCGGGGCGAAATTCAGGCCGGTAACTTCTTCAAGGATATTCAGCGGCTCGTTGACCATGAACTGCCGCAGCCACTTGGCAAACTTCACGAGGAAGGGGTCGTTGACGCCCATCGCCTCCCGGATCTGCTCGCGCACCTCGGGAGGAATCGTCAGGGGCAGGTTGCCGACGGGATCGGCCGGCGACAATTCCAGAATGGCGAATACAACCAGGCTGATGACCAGTAATGTAGGAATGGAAATGAGTAGTCTGCGAACCAGGTACTGGCCCATCGCACTCTCCCGGGTTACCGGCGCACAGACAGGACGGGCTGATCAACCCGCCCTGCCTGTTCGTTCCTTGCGACAGACTAGCCCATCCGGGTCCAGTCAGCGATGTTCCACAATTCGGAATCCCAGGCATTCATTCTCACGCCGTCAAGCGAGTTCGCCATGGCGGAGACGTCGCCGCGATGGACCAGCGGAATCATGATGCCGGACGCGACCAGCATGTCATTCATCTGCATTGCCAGGCTGGCGCGGTCCTCGATAGCCGCCGTCTGGGCCATCTGTTCCACCAGCGCCTCATACTCCATGTTGCACCAGCGCGGGATGTTGTTGCCCAGCCAGTTGTTGTCCGGGCCGCTGATCTCACCGCAGACCCAGTTGCCCATGTAGGACTCGGGGTCCGTGCCGGAGAAGCCGTTGGTGTACATCTCGATGTCGGCGTAGAACTTGCCATAGGTGTCCGGGCTGGCCGGGTCACCACCAAAGAAGACCGCCGCGTCAATGTTGCGAAGCTCGGTCTCCACGCCGATTTCCGCCCACCATTGCTTGATCAGCGCCTGCGTGCTCTGACGCACGGCGTTGGTGGAAGTCTGGTAGAGAATGCGAAGCGGGACGCCGTCCAGCTCACGCACGCCGTCGCCGTCGCTGTCAACGATACCGGCTTCGTCCAGCAGGGCGTTGGCGCCGGCGATGTCCTGCGTCAGGCAACCATCGTTGGCCATGGAAGCGTAGATGGCCGGCGCCGCAAGCACGTTGCAGGAGGCGCGCCCGGCCGCTCCGTAGAGTTGACCCGCGATGACGTTGCGGTCGATTGCCATGGAAAGTGCCTGCCAGACCGCATCATGGGTCAGGAAGGGATGCGCATTGTCGCCGCCCATGTAGATCGAACGGGCTTCACCCAGATCGGGATCAGGGTTGGTCTGGTTCATCATCAGACGCTCAACGCCGGTGCCGTATGCCACGACCACCGTTCCGTTGCCAGCCGCTTCCATACTGTTAAGCACAGCCGGAGCAATCTGCAGGTTCCAGGCGTAGTCGGCTTCGCCCGTCTCCAGCACGGCGCGAGCAGCAGACTCGGCGTCACCGCCGCCCTTGAAGATTACGCGCGAAAAGTATGGCTTGCCTTCCTCGCGATAGTTCGGGTTGGGCACATAAGTGATGACGTCATTGGCGCGGAATTCCTCGACCATGTAAGGGCCCGTGCCCGTCGGACCGAAGTTCTGGTCCGTGCAGTTGGGGGCATTTGCGCCAACGCAGTCCGCGAACTGGGCCGCCTGGATGATGGGCGACACCTGGCTCACAAAAGGCCCGTAAGGGAAGGGCTTGGAGACGCTGAAGGTGACCGTAACCGTCAGGTCGTCCATGGCCTCCACACTCTCAACATCAGCAAAATTTGAGAGGGCGTTGCAGCCGGCGTCCGGGTGGACGCAGTATTCCCAGGTAAAGACGACGTCCGCCGAGGTCACAGGCGAACCATCCGACCAGAGCAGGCCTTCGCTCAGGGTCCAGGTGATGCTGGTAAGGTCTTCCGAGATGCCACCGTTGTCCAGGGTCGGAATCTCGTCGACCAGAGTGGGGACCAGACCGCCGTTTTCGTCATAGCGAGCGAGGGGCTCAAGTATGATCGAGGACGCGTGCAGGTCCTTCGTGCCGCCGGACAGGTAGGGGTTCAGAATGGATGCCGCCTGCCAGTAGAGAATGCTGACCTCATCATCCATCTGTGCGCTAACCGGCGCCAGGACGCCGGTACACAACACAAGCAGGAGCACCACCATAACCGTTCTCTTGCCAATCATTTTCTACTCCCGTGACTGATTCTCACATTTCGGGCATGTGCCCGCGCCGAGTATAGCCAACGGCAGTGTCATCGCAACTTTCTGACAAAAGCCTGAAGCCTCACTCCGGCGCCCATTCCATCAGGGCCGCGGCCACCCAGGTGGGCGCCGGCTGATTGTAAAGTTCACTCGAGTCGCTGAATGTAAGATCCAGCACACGCCCGCGCATCGGCCCGCGCAGCCAGCGAAAGACCTGGCCGGCGTCGCGCGCGTCGCTTTTGGCAGCCACGCAATGCTGGTCGTAGCCCCAATAGTCGCCGCGACCCAGGATCTCGATGCCCTCTTCCAGCACTTCTCTGGCCCGCGCAAGACCCCGTTTATCAGGCCACATGGCTTGCTCCGGCGCATCGCCGTAGCCGATGCCATGGTGAAAGGCGTCCGCCGTCGAAACGATCACCGCATCTTCTGCAAAACCGGTCAATTCCTCCATGCCGGGCAACTCGCCTGGTCTGCCGCCCGCGAGGTAGGGATAGCGCTCGATGACCTGCGGCGCCCGGGACTCGTCGATCCCCCGTCGCTGCAATTCGGCGCGCCAGAAATGTCGCCAGCTGAACAGCGCGTGGTCGCCGCGCCACTCCTGGCGTCCCTCAAGCCCCGGCCCCTGTATACCCCACAGCTCCTCCTGGCGCGGGTCACTGCCTCCGGAAACGCGCTGCCGGGCGTCCTCCATGGCGTCGCTGAAGGCGTGCAACACGCTGACGACCAGCACATTGTCCGCGCCGCTATCGAGGCAGGCCCGCACACAGGCCGCGATCTGGTAGCCGCAGTCCTTCACCCCAGCGTGGGGAAATACCAGTACGCCGCCTGCGTTCAGGGTGCCCGACAGAGGGAAATCCCCGGCGCGTTCCAGCATCGCCAGGGTGCCGGCCTCGCCCAATTCTTCATGTTCACGGCGATAGAGTTTGTGGATTTCTTTCTGCAGTCCTTCGCGGTCCAGCTTCATTCCTGCTCCCTCCGCTCAAGGGCAAAACGTCCCGGAGACTGGCTGCCCCCAGGCGCCCGATCGTGACTGACACGCCGACTCCCGTTGCCAGCAAGGCTGCCAGTAGCCACAGGAGTGACTCGAAACCGGTGACGCCGATCAACAGGCCTGCGGCCAGCGGGCCGAGCACCTTGCCCAGGTTTTGCAACATGCCGACCAGGCCCATGGCCGCTCCCAGATTGCCGGCCGGGATCTGACGCGTGACCAGACTGAGCGTCGCCGGGAAAACCAGCGCCTGGGCAATGCCGGTCACTGCGGCGGGTACCAACAGCGCACTTCCTTCCGTCAGCGGCAATGCGGCGAGACCGGCAGCCAGCAGCAACAGACCGGCCCCAATGGCCGGGCCATTGCCCACGCGGTCAGCCAGACGACCGCCCGGAGGGCGGGCCAGCAGATGGGCAGCCTCCTGGACGGAGAAAAACAGTCCGACCAGCGCCACGTTGGTCCCGGCGGCCAGGGCGTACACGGGCAAAAAGGTCTTGAGAGCATAAAGCGCGACGAATACGGCCAGTTCCAGCGCGCCGGCCAGCCAGATGCCCGACGAACGTCCGGCGGAGCGCAGGGAGGCCCGCCATTGCCGCAGCAGGGGAACCTGCGTCGCTGGCGAGGGCATGCGCCCATCCTGCACCTGCAACACCGGCACGAGAGCCAGTGCGCTGACGAGGCCGATGATCGTGTAAACGGCGACGGGGTCGTGCCAAAGCAGCAACCAGCCGGCCAGCGCCGGCCCCACGATGTAACCGCCGCTGCGCGCCAGTCCGAACCAGCCAAGCCGTTCCGCCACGCCACTGCTGCGCAGTTCGGCGATGCTCGCCAGGGTCACCGGCCCGTAGATGGCGGTCGCCAGACCATGGACCACACGGACCAGCAACAATTGCTCCGGGCTTGTCACGAAGCGATAGACAAGGGGCATGAGCACGAAAAAGGCGGTGCCGGCCAGCAGCCAGCGTCGTCGTCCCTGGCGATCGGACAGCAGGCCGACCAGAGGCTTGAGCAACAGGCCCGTCAGGGTGGATACGGAGACCACCAGACCGAGAAACAGGTCGGTGGCGCCCAGAGACGCGGCGAGGATGGGCAGCAATGGCGTCTTGCCCATCTGGTAAGCGCTGCGAACGATGAAATCCGCCGCGGTCAGGCGCAGAAAATCGCGCGGGACTTTCATGCCCCCACGGGCGGCACCTGCGCCTGCAGCAATTGTCGATTGAAGGCAGCCAGGGCGTCTCCCTCCAGTTCGCGGAAAGCCGCCAGCACAGTCCGGATTTGCCCGTCGTACATGGCGTAAACTTCATGCGCCTGGTCCGTCGGCCGATAGTCACCGGACGCCACGACCGCGCTCAGGGCCGCCAGTTTGCCCGCCAGTTGCATGCCATGGTTGAGGAAGTCCGGCCAGCCTGGTTTCAGGTCCGGCAACATCAGTTCCTTCTCAATGGCCAGCACCTGGTCATGCAACGCCCCCGCCATGGTCGAGAGGCCCTCGCCCAGGTCCTCGCGTCCGGCCAGCGCGACAAGGTTGGCGCGCAGGCGGCGCATGCGATTCACGGCCCCGTGGGTCTCGCTGAGCAAGTCACGAATCTGCAGCAGCAGGTCAAACTGGGCGCGCAGGTCCTCCGGCGTCGCGTCGGACAGTGGATCGAGCCGGACCTCAAAACGGGATTCCAGCACCTGGTCACCGGCCCTCAGTCGAATGGAATAGCTGCCTGGCAGGGCCATGGGTCCGTCCACGTCGCCGGAATGCACGTCATGCGCCGCCAGCCGCGTCGCGTCTTCATAACGCAGGTCCCACACGAAGCGGTTCCAGCCGGCCCTGGCCGTCAGGAAAATCTCTCGCGGCGCTTCCGGCGGCAATTCCTTTTGCGCCGCGCGCGTCTCATCGTCCAGACTGCGAAAACTGCGGACGATGTCGCCGGCCTCATCCAGCACCTCAATCCGGATGGGCCGCCCGGGCGCGTCATTCAACCACCAGGTGAAAACCGCCCCTTTCGGAGGGTTGCAGCCGGAATCCAGATAGCTGCGCGTCACCTGGTTTTCTTCCGTCTTGTCTTCGGTGTAGGCCGCCACGACTCCCAGCGTGCCCATGTAAGTCTTGCCTGGAACGCCGCCAAAGGCGCGTTCAAAGACCTTCGGCATCAGCCGAATGGCGGGACGTGGCGCGAGCAGTGTCGTTTCGGTCGGCGGGGCTTCCAGTTGACGCAGGGCCGTCAGGTCATCGAGGATCCAGAAGGAGCGACCGTGAGTCGCTGCGATGAGGTCGCTGCCCTTGACGAGCAGATCGTAGACCGGCGCTACCGGCAGATTGAGTTGCAGGGCCTGCCAGTCGTCGCCACCGTTGAAGGAAACGTACACGCCGGTCTCGCTGCCGGCATAGAGCAGCCCCGGCCGGTCCGGGTCTTCCCGAACGACGCGCGTGAAATCGCCGGCGCGTATGCCTTTGTTGATGGCCTCCCAACTGCCACCGAAATCACGCGTACGCCACAACATGGGGCGATTGTCGTCCAGTTTGTAGCGGGTACAGGCCATCCACGCCGTCCCGGCATCATGCGGCGAGGCCTCGATGGTTGAGACCATAGTCCTCTCCTGCAGCTCCGGCGGTGTGATATCCGTCCAGTTTTCTCCGCCGTCACGAGTGACGTGCACCAGCCCGTCATCCGAACCGGCCCACAGCAGCCCTTTTTGCAACGCTGATTCAGCCAGAGCGAATACCGTGGCGTAGGTCTCGGCGCCGACCGCCTCGCGGTTGACCGGTCCGCCGCTGGCGATCAGGGTCTCCGGGTCCGCGCGGGTGAGGTCCGGACTAATCTCCTCCCAACTCTGGCCCTCATTGGTGGAACGCATCACCTGGTTGCCGCCGATGTATATCGTGTCCGGATCATGCGGCGAAATGACGATGGGATAAGTCCAGGCGAAGCGGTAACGGTCCTTCGACGTGGGTTCGCCGCGCAACGATTCGGGCCAGGTCGTGATCATGCGAATCTGCTGCGCACGGTGATCGTAGCGTTGCAGGGAGTTGCCGCCCCCCGGGGAACTGCCGATAGCGCCCACGTAAAGCACGTCGGGGTTGTCCGGTCGAACGGCGATGTAACCGCTTTCGCCGGTGCCGGCCGGCCAGCAGTCCCTCCAGGAGATGGAGGTACGCTGGCTGCGCGAGGGCACGGCGACGCTGCTGTTGTCCTGCTGGGTGCCATACACGACGTAGGGATCTCGCGAATCGGCCGCCATGCGATAGAACTGGGCGGTGGGCTGGTTGAACTGCGTCGACCAGGTGGAGCCTCCGTTCAGGGAGACGCAGGCCCCGCCGTCATTGCCCTGGATCATGCGCTGCGGATTGTTGGGGTCGATCCACAGATCGTGATTGTCGCCATGGGGCGTGGAGATCTGCTCGTAATTGCGGCCGCCGTCGATGGACTTCCACAGATTGAGATTGTTGACGTAAACCGTATCGCCATCCAGGGGGTCGGCCGTCAAATGCATGTAGTACCAGCCGCGGGAGAT
>DAOUIB010000028.1:0-9143 GCA_034428275.1 Anaerolineae bacterium | reverse complement strand
AGCTCATACAGGTCCCGAATGACATCCGGGCGCTCTTCGTGCCAGATCATGACCCCCAGGCCAGCTTCGCGCACGGCTGCCAGCCAGTCGGGCGTGAGCCAGTCCTGAGGTCGATCAAAGCGCTCCCAGCAGGGGTGCACGAAATCCGCGTTGAGAGAACGCGCCAGTTGGACGGGATCCACGTGACGCGAGGCGAACAGGATGGAAGTCAGGGCGTCCGGGCAAAGCGCTTTCAGGTCGGCCATCCAGTCCGCGCGAAAGGAGCCAAAGACGGTCACCGGCAGCATCCCGTTTCGCCGCAGCAAGTCAACTGCCGCCATACCGGCAGACTCATCGTCAACGTCCTTGACGTCCAGATACAGGCCGAGCATCAACTGCCGGCAGGCCTGTACGACCTGCTCCAAAGTCAGCAGAGGCTCTCCCCTGCCTCTTGTCAGGCAATGCAGTTCCTCAAGGCTGCAATCGGCCACGTTGGCCTCTACGCCGTAGACGCGTTGCAAATCGGCGTCATGGGCGGCGACCGGAATCTTGTCCGCCGTGAAGCGCAGGTCCACTTCGACCATGTCCGCGCCTCGTTCAGCGGCGACGCGAAAGGCGCTGACGGAGTTCTCCTGAGCCAGCGCCGAAGCGCCACGATGAGCGATGCGCAAGACGCGGCGCTCGCGTGGGGCGATGTCGGACTCCAGTTCTGCCACGAGACGGGCGACACGCTCCGGAATCCACGCCTCCAGCGTGGGCCAGGGCACGGCGATGCGGTCGCGCAGATCGACGATTTGCGAGAAATTCCACGCGGGTTCAAAGCGCTTGCGTTCCAGCCAGGTCCAGACGAGCTGGTTGTTGATGACGTTTCGTTCCGCAATGCGGCCGGCGAAGAGGGGCGTTAGGTGCACGCCGCTGGTCCCGGCCTGGGGACCGCAGGAGAGGCCGGTCTTTGCTTTCCTCCTCAGCAATGGCGCCGGATCGGGCGCGAAGGCGTGTTTGCCAGGTTCGGAACAGGGGGAAACGCGACCGTCAAGTAAAGGCAAACTGCCATCCGGCGAGCGCATGGAATGCCACTCGCCGTGCCAGCTGGCCTCGGCAGCGATGACTTTGTCGTCCCGGCCCACATAAACCCAGACATGCTCCAGTTCGTAGAGATGCTCAATGTCCCAGTCCCACCAGATCGCGTATTCGATGGCGAATTCGCAGGCTGGAGGCAATTCAATGCGCCGCGGGAAAGAGGGCGAGTCGCGGTCTTCACGGAATACTGTGTAACCAAGGGCGATTGGCACAAGAGGTTCGTTTGCATCCATGCGCAACATGGGCGCAAACTGCAGGGCGAGCGCGCGATCGTTATCCGATCGCTGCCCGCCCCGCAATTCTGCCAGATGGCTGTCCTTCATGTCAGCCGCCTGCCGGCTCCGGATTTCAACCCCCGTTTTGCGAGCGAAGGGCCTGCAGCACGCGCGGCGCCGTCATCGGCAGGTCCGTCAAACGCAGCCCGGTGCTGTGCGCAATGGCGTTGGCCACCGCCGCCGGCGTGGGGACCACGGGCGGCTCCCCCACCCCACGCGCGCCAAAGGGGCCGTGCTCCGACGGGACCTCGACGATGATGGTCTCCATCTCCGGCGCAGTCTGCATGGAGTCCGGCATGGTGTAGTCCATCCAGGAGCCTGAGAGCAGCTGGCCGTCCTCGTCGTAGGCCATTTCCTCATAGAGCGCCCACCCGAGGCCCTGGACGGCGCCACCGACCATTTGGCCTTCGACGGCCAGGGGGTTGATGGCGCGGCCGGCATCCTGGGCGATGACGTGCCTGAGGACCTGCACCTCTCCGGTCTCGCGGTCGACGTCGACTTCAACCAGTTGCACGCTGAAGGCCGGGGACTGGTCGGTCACAGTCGTGCGGCCCTGACCCAGCACCGGCGCGTGGTTGGCGCCAAAGCCCTGGCCCTTTTCGACGATATCCCCAACCGGGATGGTGCGGGTCGGTGTGCCCTTCACCCGAACTTCACCATCGACGATTTCCAGGTCTTCCGGGTCCGCCTCGAATTCATCTGCGGCGATGGCCAGCACCTGGCGACGCGCGTCTGCGGCAGCCTCACGCACAGCCAGACCGTTGCTGTAGAGCGTCTTGCTGCCGCCCGAGCCGGCGGAATAGGTTGCCGTTTCCGTATCGGCATCGAGCACGATGACCTTGTCCGGCGAAACGCCAAAGGCCTCGGCGGCAATCAGGTTGAAGCTCGTCGCGACGCCGCTGATGTCCATTGCGCCTGAGTTGATCTGGATCATGCCGTCGCGGTTGACGCCGCAAATGGCGGCCGCGGCGGAAGTCCCGCCCATCCAGCCGCCGAGAGCAATGCCGACCCCGCGACCTTCCGCACGGCTCTGTGCGCGGTTCTGCCAGACGGGGTGGGCCCTCACCGCCTCCAGGGTCTCCCGTATGCCCTGTTTGGGCCAGGGACTGCCATCCGCCTGCAAATCGCCTTCGTTTGCGGCGTTCATGATGCGCATCTCGACTGAATCAAGCCCCAGTTGTTCCGCCATTTCGTCGATGGCCGTGTCAATGACGAAGAACGCCGTCGGGGCGCCAGGCGCGCGATAGGCGCCGGCAGAAGGCTTGAAGGTCAGGGCCTCGCGCACCCGGATCTCCATATTCGGTACGGGGTAATAGTTGCCGACCTGATAACCCACGAAACTCGCGAGGTTCATCGGGTAGCAACCGGCATCCATGGTGACGTCCGTCTGGAGCGCCGTGAGCGTGCCGTCCACCCGTGCGCCCAGTTTCAGTTTCACTTCCAGCGGCGGCGCCGGCGTCGTCGCGGCGATTTCCTCACTGCGGGTCAGCGCCAGTTTCACAGGACGGTTGACGGCCTGGGCGGCGAGCACTACCAGTGGTTCGTAGACCGTAAACTTGGCGCCGAAGCCTCCACCGATGACAGCGCCCTTCACTTTCACGATGGACTCAGTCACGCCCAGGACGTCGGCGACGGTGCTGCGACATCCAAAGGGGTCCTGTGTGCTGGTCCACACGTTCATGCCGCCCGTCAACGGGTCCGGCTGGGCCAGCACGCCGTGAGTCTCGATCGAACTCTGGTGCACCATTGGCGAGGTGTAGGTACGCTCGAGAATGAGCTCCGCCTCGGCGAATCCGGCATCCAGGTCGCCGCGCGCGGTCGTGCTGTCGGCAGCGAGATTGCTCGGCGTGTCATCCTCTTCTTCTTCCTCGCCGCCGCCGGCGCCTGCGCCGTGCTCGCCCGCGTCATCCGCGCCCCTGGGGACGCCATCCGGCCAGACCAGGGGCGCGCCCCCGGCCACGGCTTCGGCAAAACTCATGGCGGCCGGCAGGGGCTCGTAATCGACGACGACCTGGTCCGCGCCGTCCGCCGCGGCAGTTTCGCTGTCCGCCAGCACGAGGGCCACGGGTTGACCGACAAAGATGACCCTGCCGCGCGCGAGCAGGAGGCGATTGCGCGAGGCCGGTGCGAGGTCCGGCAGGTCCTTGTAAGTCAGCACCGCGGCAACGCCGGGGACTTCAAGCGCAGCCCTGTCATCGACGCCGAGGACGTTGGCGTGGGCGTAGGTTGACGGGACCAGACGGGCATGCAGCGTGCCCGGCAGGTTGATGTCCGGCAAATAGCGCGCGCTTCCCGTCACCTTGGCCTTGCCGTCAATGATCGGTTTCGGCTGTCCAATCGCAGCAAATTCGCTCATTCCGGATCTCCACATCAATTGGATCACTGTTCAACGCTGGAAGTATAACGGGTTGGCGTAGCTTTGCCATGAATGGTCGCCTGGTCGTTAACAGGTCAGGCCAGCGCAACAGCACAGTTCATGCAGGATTACGACTTGCATTTTCTTCCGGGCAACTTTTCTTTGCAGCGCCGGTCAAAGCGATTTATACTTCCGCTCAACTGCGTTTCCTTTGGAAGGAAAGTGCATGAAGCTGGACGGAACCTATCTTTTCCGGGAAGAACGGGAGCGGGTCTGGTCCACCTTGATGGATCCGGATGCCATTTCAGGCGCGATCCCTGGTGTGGAAGAGTTTGTCCCGCTTGAGGATGAGGAGTTCGCGTGGCGGGCGATCGCAAAGGTCAGCATGGCGGCCGTGAGCGGTCGTTTCACCGGCCAGGTGCGCATGAGCGAGATTCAGGCGCCCGTCAGTTACCGTCTGACGGTGAGCGGCGAAGGCCAGGGCAGCATCATCAGCGGCAACGTCGTGATGCGGCTGGCCGACAGGGACGACGGCGGCACGGCTCTGCATTGGGATGCAGAAGCCAACATCTCGGGAAAACTGGCGCGAGTTGGGCAACGCCTCATCAAGGCGGCGGCCAACATGATGAGCAAACGCTTTTTTGGCAATCTGGCCCGCCAGATCCAGGCGGTCGCATGATCCCGTATACACACGAGGAGCCTTGCCTTTGATGCAATTGTCCCGGTTTTGACTGGATACTTCTGCTATTCGGAGGAGCCATGAAAATCAGCGTTAATGTTAACGGTTGCACACGGGAAAGTGATGTAGAGGCCCGCACCCTGCTCGTCAACTATCTGCGTGACGAACTGGGGCTGACGGGCACCAAGATCGGCTGTGACACCAGTCAGTGCGGGGCCTGCACGGTCCACATGGACGGCAAGTCGCTCAAGTCCTGTACCAGCCTGGCGGTTCAGGCGGATGGCTGCGACGTCACGACCATTGAAGGCCTGGCGCAAAACGGCGACCTGCATCCCATGCAGCAGAGTTTCTGGGACAACCATGGTCTGCAGTGCGGTTTCTGTACACCTGGCATGATCATGGCGACCACGGCCCTGCTGGCCGACAATCCCAACCCGGACGAGGACGAGATTCGTCACGGGCTGGAAGGCAATCTCTGCCGCTGCACCGGCTATCACAACATCGTGAAGGCCGTGGCGGCGGTGGCGCAGGCAGGAGGTGACTAAATGGCTGTAGTGGGCAAGGCCGTAAAACGCAAGGAAGACCCGCGTCTCATCACCGGTGAGGCCCGCTATCTGGAGGACATCAATCTTCCAGGCATGACCCACATCGCCATCCTGCGCAGCCCGCATGCCCATGCAAACATCGTCAGCATCAACACCGAAGCGGCCGCTGCAGTGCCCGGCGTCGTCGGCGTGTTCACCGGTCAGGACTTCATGGACGTCAATCCCCTGCCCTGCCCCTGGCCCGCCGGTGGCGTTGAAAACAACCTCAACACGCCGCGCGCGCTGGAAGTCGGGAAAGTGACGCACGTCGGCGCAGGCGTCGCCGTCGTCGTCGCCGAAGACCGGGCCACCGCCCAGGACGCTGTCGAGTTAATTGACGTCGAATGGGAGGTGTTGGCGGCCGTAACCGACGCCGAGGAAGCCACCTTTGAGGGCGCGCCACAACTGCACGAAAATGCGCCCAACAACGTCTGTATGGAATGGGACTGCGGCGACCAGGGTGGCGCGGACGCCGCGCTGGCCTCGTCAGACGTGGTCGTAAAACAGCGACTGCGCAACCAGCGTTTGATCCCCACGCCCATGGAGACGCGGGGATGCATCGCCCAGCACGAGCCAGTCAATGGCGAATACACGATCTGGATGACCTCGCAGGCGCCGCACGTGCATCGCCTGCTCTTCACTGCCTTCATCTTCGAGGTGCCGGAGAACAAGGTCCGCGTCATCTCGCCGCAAATCGGCGGCGGTTTCGGCGCCAAGATTTTCATGTATCCGGAATATGTGTTGACCACGGCCCTTTCGAAAAAGGTCGGGCGTCCGGTGAAGTGGGTGGAGACCCGCTCGGAAAACTACATCGCCACCACCCACGGACGTGACCACGTCACCGACGTCGAGGTCGGCGCCAACAGGGACGGCAGCATCACGGCCCTGAAGGTCAAGACCTATGCAAACCTTGGCGGAATCCTGTCAACGGTGGCGCCGGGCATTCCCACCACGCTCTACGGTCGAATGCTCTCCGGGGCCTACCAGTTCCCCAACATCTACTGTCACGTGACCGGCGTCTACACCAATACCGGCATGGTCGATGCCTACCGCGGCGCCGGCCGGCCGGAAGCGACCTACGTCGTTGAACGCGCTGTAGACCTGGTCGCCAGCGAACTGGGCATGGACCCGGTAGAAGTTCGACGCAAGAACTTCGTGCCCGGCGACGCCTTCCCCTACGAGCCGAACGACAACCTGCTCAACGGGCTGAGCTACGACAGTGGCGACTATGACAAGGCGCTGGACATGGCGCTTGAGATGACCGGATACGAGGACTTCCGGGCCGAGCAGGCCGCCGCCCGCGCCGAGGGACGCTATCTCGGCATCGGCTTTTCGACCTACATCGAGATCTGCGGCATCGCGCCGTCGGCCTGGATGTTCGGCGAGGGTTGGGGCGCTGCGCTGTGGGAGAGCGCCAACGTGCGCATGCATATCACCGGCGACGTGGTCGTTACCACCGGTTCACAGTCGCACGGCCAGGGGCACGAGACCAGCGTCGCCCAACTGGTGGCCGACGAGCTCGGGGTTTCGATGGACCAGGTACACGTCCAGCACAGCGACACCCTGGGCACGCCCTTCGGCTACGGCACCTATGGCAGCCGCAGCACCGCTGTCGGCGGTGTGGCCGTCTGGCGCAGTCTGCAACGCATCAAGGAAAAGGCGCGGGCCATCGCCGCGCACGAGTTCGAGGCCGACATTGAAGACGTGGAATACGTCGTCAACGAGGAAGGCGTGGGCAGCGTGCAGGTGAAGGGCGCGCCGGACAAGTCCAAGGTCGTGGGCGAGTTCATGGGCATCGCGACTTCCGCCGCCGGCGGCTGGAGCCTGCCTGGCGACATGGAGCCCTTCCTTGACGAGACATCCTACTACGACCCGCCGGACTGCACCTACCCCTTCGGCACCCACATCTGCATCGTCGAGGTGGACGCGGAAACCGGCAACGTCGACATCAAACGCTACATCGCCGTCGATGACGTCGGCAAGGTCATCAACCCCATGATCGTCGACGGTCAGGTACATGGCGGTATCGCCCAGGGCGTCGCCCAGGCCCTTTGGGAGGGCGCCCAGTATGACGAAAACGGTCAGCTGGTTAGCGGCTCGCTGATGGACTACGCCATCCCGCGCGCCGACCTGCTGCCATCCTTTGAACTGGGCCGCACCGAAACCCCGACGCCCAACAACCCGCTGGGTGTCAAGGGCGCCGGCGAGACCGGTACGATCGCCGCCACTCCGGCCGTCGTCAACGCCGTGGTGGACGCCTTGTCGCACCTGGACGTGCGCCATATCGACATGCCCCTCACACCCAGCCGTGTATGGGAGACAATCAAGTCCCACAGCAATGGAGGAAACAGCTAATGTGGCCAGCTGAATTTGACTACGCGCGTCCGTCTTCGGTGGCGGAGGCGCTCCAGTTGCTGGCGGACAACGAGGACGCGAAGTTGCTGGCCGGTGGCCACAGTCTCTTGCCCGCCATGAAACTGCGTCTCAATGAAGCGCCGCTGCTGATTGACATCAGCCGCATCGAGGGTCTGGGCAGCATCAGCAACAACGGCTCGCTGACGATCGGCGCGCTTTGCACGCACGCCGACGTCGCGGCTTCTGCCGACGTCCAGTCCTCCTGCAATGCGCTGGCGACCGCCACCGGCATGGTTGGCGACCAGCAGGTGCGCAACTGGGGTACCCTGGGCGGCAACGTGGCCCACGCCGACCCGGCGTCGGACCCGCCAACCGTGCTTGTGGCCTTCAACGCCAACATCAACATCGAAGGCGCCTCCGGCAGCCGCAGCGTGGCGGCATCCGACTTCTTCATGGACCTCTTCACCGTCGACCTGGAGCCCGGGGAGCTAATCACCAGCATCGAGATCCCGGCGCACGCCCACGATGGTTGCGCCTATGTCAAGATGCCGCATCCCGCCTCGCGCTACGCGGTGGTGGGAATCTGCGTCGTTCTGCACAAGGACGGCGACAGTTGCAGCGGCGCGCACGTCGCCGTGGGCGGGGCAACCGTACGCGCGATGCGCTCGCCAGGAGCGGAAGCCGCGCTGCGCGGTTCCTCGCTCGATGATGCGGCGCTCGACGGGGCGGCGGCGGCGTTGAAGGACGACATCGCCAATGACCTCATCGGCGACATGAGCTTTCCGGAGGCCTACCGGCAGGAAATGGCCGGGGTCTATCTCAAACGCGCGGTCCGGGCTGCTGGCGGATAATCGCAGCATTCCCGTTTGCGGCACAACGCGCTAACATACCAGGCAATTCAGGGCGAGGAATTCCTCGCCCTCCTGGTTTATGTCGGGGAGCCGTATGTTCGATTCCGTTAACTCCGTGCAACAGACCCTGCAAAAGCAGGACTACATCGCAGAACGGGGCCTGGCCACGGCGATTTATCTCGCCCTGCGCCTCGGGCGACCCCTGTTTCTGGAGGGCGAGGCCGGTGTGGGCAAGACGGAAATCGCGCGCGTCCTCTCCGGCGCCCTGGGCAGCGAACTCATCCGCCTGCAATGCTATGAAGGGCTGGACGCCAGCAACGCGCTCTATGAATGGAACTACGCTGCCCAGATGTTGCATCTGCGCCTGCTGGAAGCCAGCGGCGCCAGCCGCGAGGAAATGCAGGCGGGCATCTTTTCCCGCGAATTTCTGCAGACGCGTCCCCTGCTCCAGGCCGTCGAAAGCAGTGTCGGCGACCATCGACCTGTCCTTTTGATTGACGAAATCGATCGAGCCGACGAGGAATTCGAAGCCTTTCTGCTGGAATTGCTCTCAGACTTCCAGGTCACCATCCCGGAACTTGGCACGATTCGCGCCGGGACACCGCCGGTCGTCGTGGTGACCTCCAATCGCACACGGGAAGTCCACGACGCCCTCAAACGCCGTTGCCTCTATTACTGGATCGATTACCCGTCCTTCGAGAAGGAACTGAGAATTGTGCGCACGAAAGCGCCCGACGTGGAGCCCCTGCTCGCCCGTCAGGTAACGGCCTTCATCCAGGAAATGCGGGAGCTCGAATTCTTCAAGTCCCCTGGCGTGGCCGAAACCCTGGACTGGACGGCAGCCCTGGTGGCCCTGGACCAGCGCGCCCTTTCCCTCCAGACGGTTGCTGAAACACTCGGTGTAATTTTGAAATACCAGGACGACATCGACATGCTGTCGGGCGACAGCCTGCAGGCCCTGCACGAGCGGGCCATCGTCCAGGC
>DAOUIB010000027.1:0-6236 GCA_034428275.1 Anaerolineae bacterium | reverse complement strand
ACCAGACCGTCGGCGCGGGGTTCGCTGCCACCCCGCAACACGCCGCTGTCGCGGTCGCGCAATATGATTTGGCCGCGGCCGAACACGCCCCGGCCGGTCATCGGTAGCACGCGGTGGCCCTTCTCCGCCAGAGCCGCCATGGTGCTGAAGGGCAGGCCCTCCTCCAGCAATAGCTCCCCGTTCGGCTGTCCGTCGGCGACCATCCAGCGCGGCCGGTTGAGCGCAGCCTGCGGGTCCAGCCCGTCATCCAGCATGGCGCTGACGACCTGGAAATGTCCCTGTGGCTGCATGAATCCGCCCATGACGCCAAAGCAGCCATGAAATTCCCCGTCGCGCAACAGCATGCCGGGAATGATCGTGTGGTAGGGGCGTTTGTTCGGCGCCAGCTCGTTGGGGTGGCCTGGTTCGAGGCTGAACCCGGAACCGCGATTGTGCAGCCAGACGCCCGTGCCGCGCGCCACAATCCCGGAGCCAAAGCCCATGTACAGACTCTTGATGAAGGAACAGGCGTTGCCCTCGCCATCGACCGCGCAAAGGTAGATGGTGTCCGATGCGCCGGGCGGTTGACCCGGCGGCTGCGGCGGCAAGGTCTGTTGCGGATCGATCAGGTTGGCGCGACCCGCCGCGTAGTCGCGGCCCAGCAGGTAGTCGGTCGGGACCGGGCTGAAGGTCGGGTCCGCGATGTGCCAGCGCGCGTCGGCCCAGGCCAGGCGCATACACTCCACCATCAAATGCATGCGTTCGGGGTCGTTCCAGGCCAGGCTGCCCAGGTCGAAGTTCGAGGCGATATTGAGCGCCAGCAGCGCCGTCAGGCCCTGTCCGTTGGGCGGGCACTCAACGACCGTCGTGCCGCGATAGTCGCTGGAAATCGGCGGGTCGAAGGTCGTGCGATGCGTCTTGAGGTCCTCGACGGTCAACACGCCGCCCTGCTCCTGCACGGTGTCGGCGATCGCCCCGGCCACCGGACCTTCATAGAAGGCCTGCGGCCCGCCCTCTGCTATGCCGCGCAGGGTTCGCGCCAGTTCCTCAAGCACGATGACCTGCCCAGGTAGCGGCGCATTGCCGCCCGGCAGGTACGCCCCTGCATGAGGGGCCTGGCGCAGCAGCCCGGCCTGGCCCGCCCAGGCCCGGCCGAAAACGGGCGCCAGCGGGAAGCCATTCGCGGCGTAATGGATGGCATCGACCAGGACTTCCGCCAGTGACATGCTGCCGTGGCGCTCAAGCAGATCTGCCCAGCCCTGCACCGCGCCAGGCACGGTGACCGCGTGGGCGTGACGCGCCGGCATTGTCCGCCATCCACGTTGACGAAGGTCCTCGGCGTGAAGGGCTGACGGCGCCCTGCCACTGCCATTCAGCGCCGTCACGTCGCCGCTGCGGGCATCGTAATGCAGGGCAAAACAGTCGCCGCCGATGCCGCAGGCGGCCGGTTCGGTCACGTTCATGACCGCCGACATGGCGACGGCGGCGTCCGCCGCGCGCCCGCCCTGGCGCAGGATTTTCAGGCCGGCCTGGGCAGCGAGAGGATTGCTGGCGGCTGCCATGCCGCGCCGGGCGTGAACCGTGGACCGGCGAGAATCGAATTGCAAGCTCATGGCAGTACCCGAGTCACAGCGGAATCGTCAGGTTGTCCAGGTCCCGCGGATAGTAGGTCATGACCTCCACTCCCGCTTCCGTTACGGCCACCGTATCCGAGTGTCGGAAGCCGCCCAGCGCTGAATCATAGAGCCCCGGTTCCACTGTGAACACCATGCCCGGCAGCATGGGCGTGTCGTCGCCGAAATCGAGGAAAGGGCCTTCATGGTAGCGCAGGCCGATGGTATGGCCGCTGTGGTGGCGCCAGTGAGACATCAGGTCGTGCTGCCGAAAGTATTCGAGAACGACTGCGTCCACCCTTGAACATGGCGCACCGGGCTCCATTGCGCCGATGGCCGCATCCTGCAGGGCGACCATGTGATCGAACATCCGTCTGCAGGCGTCGTTCGGCTCGCCGAGAAACATCGTGCGTTCGAGCTCGGAGTGGTAGCCCCAGACTGTCGCGCTGGCGCCGGTCACCAGGACGTCGCCGGCCCGAAAGCGAATGTTGTTGGCGATGGCATGCGGAATGGCGGCGTTGCGCCCGATCTGACCGCGATAGCCGGCATGGGCGCCGGAGCCGGAGAATCCACCCTGGGCGCGATAGACGGGCCCGATGGCTGCGTACATGGCGAACGTCGCCTCGGCACTGGCGCGCATAGCCACCTCGGTTTCCGACGCGCCGACCCTTGTGTAGTCCTGCAACAACTGGTGCGCCAGGTTGCCCCAGCGGCAACTCTCGCGAATGCAATTCAATTCCGCCGGACTCTTGACCGCCATCGATTCCTCAATGAAGGGACGCAGGTCGCGCAGGACGACGTCGGCCACTTCGGAAAGCGCCGGCCCGCGGTAACCGAAGATCCAGGGATAGCCATCGCCGTCGCCCCCCGTTTCCCCCTGGACGCCCAGGTCCGCCAGCAGAGCCGCCATCTGTTGCAGGGGATGCACCTTGTCCGGGTATTCGTCGTAGTGGGCGACGCGCTCCACGTCCGCCTCGCCACGGGCGTGTTCCAGCTCCAGGCGCGGCACAAACAGGGCGCGCTCGCCTGCGCTGTTCATGACAAAGGCAACGGGTCTCTCCGTCGGAATGAAATCAAAGCCGGCGTAGTAAAGGATATAGTCGCGTCCAAACAGGGAAACTCCGGCGAGACCGCGTTCCTGCAGGTGCTCCAGCAGCCGGTCGCAGCGTTCCTGGCGCTCGGCCACCGTGATTTCCAGTTTCATTCGCTTCTCCCATCATTCGGCACAAGGCGCATTGTAGCGGAGGCGGCAGATGCGGGCGACTGGCTGCATTGCCGCCACCCTGGGCGCCGGCTACACTGGAACGCGCCATAGTCCAAAACGAGTGTTACGGGAGAGTCCGTGCGCACAGTTGCCTGGCATGGTGGCAAAGTCCGCCTCATCGACCAGCGAACGCTCCCCTGGAAACTGGCTTACGTCGACCTGGAGTCGCACGTAGCGGTCGCACAGGCCATTGCAGACATGGTGGTGCGCGGCGCGCCGGCGATCGGGGCGACGGCTGCATTCGGCATGGCCCTGGCGGCGAGGGAGTGCTGTTCATCGTCGAAACCTGAACTGATTTCCTGGCTGGAAGCCGCTGCGCAGCGGCTCAAGGCCGCGCGGCCGACGGCGGTCAATCTGGCCTGGGCCGTCGACAACCTGATGTCGCTGGCCCGCAGCGGACAACATGAGGTCGCGGACGATCTGCGCGCTGCCCTGCTCGAGAGAGCGCAGGAAATCGCGGACGCGGATGTTCGCACAAACCGCCGCATGGCCGCCTGGGGCGCAAGGTTGGTGAAGGAGGGCGCAACGGTCCTGCATCACTGCAACACAGGCGCGCTGGCCACGGTAGACCATGGCACGGCGCTGGGCGTGATTCGCAGCGCGCACGAACAGGGCATCCGTCTGCACGTACTGCTTGACGAAACGCGCCCGCGCCTGCAGGGCTCGCGCCTGAGCGCCTGGGAACTGGAACGCCTGGGGGTCAGTTACGACATCATCGCCGACACGGCGGCCGGCTATTTCATGCAACATGGTGAAATCGACCTGGTGCTGGTGGGGGCCGACCGCATCGCGGCCAACGGCGACGTCGCCAACAAGATCGGCACCTACCAGGTCGCCGTGCTGGCCAGGGAAAACGACGTCCCCTTCTATTGCGTCGCTCCCACCTCGACCATTGACCCCGAACTGGCCAGCGGCGCGGACATTCCCATTGAGCAACGCGATCGCAGCGAAGTTTTGGCGCCCTACGGCCAGGAACTCGCGCCGGCGCACTATCGCGCCCGCAATCCGGCCTTTGACGTAACGCCCCACCGCTACCTGAGCGGCATCATCACCGAACAGGGCATCGCCAGGGCGCCATTTACCACCAGCCTGCGTCGGGCGCTCGCAGGCGAATCCTTGCAGGGCTGACAGCGCTCCCGCCATGCGCGCCCTGATGATCTTTCTCGATGGCATCGGGCTTGGGCCGGACCACCTTGAGACCAATCCTTTCGCCGTCGCCAACACCCCGACGCTCAACAGCCTGGCAAAGGGTCATCGCTGGCTGGCGACCACCGGGCGGCAGGAGAGCGAGCGCGCCGTCTTTCTTCCGGCGGACCCCCGCATGGGCGTTCCGGGCCGGCCACAAAGCGCGACGGGTCAGGCCAGCATTTTCACCGGCCGCAACGTGCCAAGGCTGCTGGGCAAACATTACGGGCCGAAACCGGACAGGGAGACGCGGGCCCTGCTCGCCAGGGACAATCTCTTCAAACAGGTCGTTTCGCGGGGAAAGGCTGCCGCCCTGCTGGAGGCCTATCCTGCCTCCTGGCACCGGGCGATCGACAGCGGCCGCCGCCTGCGTTCCAGCTACCAGCTCGCTGCCCACGAGGCCGGCATTCGCATTTTCAATCATCAGGACCTGCAGCGGGGCGATGCCCTTCCGGTGGACTGGACGGGAGAACACTGGCCGCGAAACCAGGGGCGGGAGAATATACCCCGGCGCAACCCGCGCGACGCCGGATCGCACCTGGTCCGTCTGGCGCAGCGCCATGCCTTTTCGCTCTTCGCCCACTGGCCAAGCGACGTCATCGGCCACCGGGGAACGCTGGACGAGGCCATTGCCCTGCTGGAGCGATTCGACGACGTGATGGCCGGCGTCCTTGAGGCCTGGGATGACGGCGAGGGCATGATCATCATTTGCAGCGACCACGGCAACATGGAACGCATCGGCGACCGGCGTCATACGCTCAATGACGTGCCCGTCGTGGTCATCGGCAAGGGCAGGGAGTTCTTTGACGAAGGCTTTTGCAGCCTGGCGGACATCGCGCCGCGCATTGATGCCGCGCTTTTTGCCCCGGATACGAAGCAGGCGCGCGCTTCAGCGAGAGAATCGGGGCGGCGTTAGGCAGGGCCCAGGTTTTCCAGCAGCAACACAAACATTTTGCCCTCAACTGCGTTGCCTCGCGCTGCCACCCAGGGTTTGGCGATGATATCCGGCAGGCCATTGCCCGTTACATCGCCAACCACGGCTTCATGCCCGCCCAGGCCGGCATCCAGAATGACGTGCTCCTGCCAGACGCCACCGACACCGTCCACATTCTCCTGGATGAACCAGCGCGGTCGGCCATCACCGGCCACGTGCTCCATCTCACAGGTGAAAATGTCGCAATCGCCGTCGCCATCCAGGTCACCCACGTAAAGACTGTGATACGCGCCTCGCCGGGTCGCGTCGCCGTTGGGAATCTCGTGGCGACCCCAGTCTTGCCCCCGACCATCGAGGTTCTCCATCCACCACAATTTGCCGCCAGGTATCTCCGCGTCGCAAAAGACTATGTCGTTGCGCCCGTTGTGGTTCATGTCACAGACGACGGCGCGCGTGGCGTCAAATGCAAAATATGGCTGGAAATCCGGCGGCGGATACGACGTTGGGCCGATCGGGCGGACCTGCCAGGAACTGGCATCGCCCCGCAGGTTTTCGAACCAGACGTTGCTGCGTACGATATCCAGCGATCCGCTGCCGTTCAGGTCGCCGACGGCGGCGCCGGCGTGTACGGCAGGACCGATGACGGACCAGGGCCACTTCTCCTCTGGAGAATTCGGAATCTTGTACCAGCGCAAGTCGTTGCGGTCCGACATCGTGATGACTTCCGCCCGGCCGTCGCCGTCCAGATCGGCCGCCAGCACGTCATGAACGCCCTCCAGGGCGGCATCGAACACGACGCGTTCAAAGGGACGTTCCGGGTGACGCGAATTGCGGTACCAGGCGCCGCCGGTGACCAGGTCCGGCCAGCCGTCGCCATCCACGTCGAGCACGCAGGCGCCGACGTCCGAGGGCGAGTCTTCCCCCAGGACGTGCCGCGTCCAGCTGCCATCCGACCGCCGCCGGTAGCGAAAAATCGTGCCGAATTGTTGTCCGGTCACGAACTCGGGGACCCCGTCGCGATCAAAGTCGGCGAGCGCCGTTTGCGCGTAGAAGCGCCCTGGCAGGGAGTCGTCTATCAATTGCTGGCGGAAGCGGAAACGGGTCATCCTCTCCCCCTGATTCAGTCATTTTCGGGCAGCCACAAATGAATCGCGTCTACGTCCGCCGGGCGGGGCGCATCTGAGCGCAGACTGCGAAAGGGCTTGCAAACAATCCCTGTCACACCGTCCAGGCGAATCGCCTTTGACTCATGTGTACCCAG
>DAOUIB010000026.1:0-5245 GCA_034428275.1 Anaerolineae bacterium | reverse complement strand
ATGGCGGGCGATCTGATCATTCGCCCCTACACCAGGGGATTTAGGAGCGACATTCCATGTCGCCCGCGGCCGCCTCCTTGCTTCCGGACAAAAAAGGGGACGGGCCGTCAGGCCCGTCCCGCTGTTTCCGTTACAAGCGCGTTATCGCGCCGCTCAGCCGTCGCCGCCGCCGACCAGGCCCTTGGAGCGCCAGTCGGCGTAGACCGCTTCGGCGTATTCATGGGCCTCGGCCACGGCCTCCTCGGCCGTCTTCTCGCCCAGCGCGACGCTGGCCACCATGTTGACCACGACGTTTTCACCGAAGAGCTGCATCACGGCCGGGTTGGCCGTGCCCGGGTAACCGATGTAGACCGACCAGTCGTTGACCGTCTTCAGCACTTCCAGCTTGTCGGGCGGGTTGGAGCCGAAGGGGTCATTTTCCAGCCAGCCGTCCAGCTCCGGCACCGTGCTCGGGTAGCAGGGGAAGTTGTAGAGTTCGGAGTTGTAAACGGCGTCGTTGTAAATGGCGGTGTGGTCGAGGATGAACTTCTTGGCCATTTCCAGCTGGTCGCCCTCGACGTATTTGGGGATGACGTAAATCTGCCAGACGTGGCTGCTGGCGAAGGCGCCGGCCGGCCCTTCCAGCGCCGGCACGAACTTGATGTCCGCCGCCGCCTCGGGGTCGATCTTCTGCAGGCTGCGGAAGGCCGAAATGGAATTGAGGATGTAGCTCAGCTCGCCGGCGATCAGACCCTGGTTGTTGGAGGCCGGCGTCCAGGCGAAGACTTCCTCGGTCATGGCGTCGTTTTGCAGTTGCGCGAAGAACTTGACGGCCTCGATGGTCTCGGGCGAGTTGAGCACGACGTTTTCGTTCTCGTCCTGCACGCTGCCGCCCCAGGACCAGATGGCGGCGCGCGTGGCCATGCGGCTGTCCAGCTCGGGGCTCAGGCCGAGGCCGAGCGGCACGCCGAGGTTGTCCCTGATGTACACGCCGCCGTCATACAGCTCCTGCCAGGTGGAGGGGCCATCGGGCAAGCCCGCCTGCTCCCACAGGCTGGCCTGGTAGTCGCCGGGGTCCGGAATGTAGCCGTGCGTGAAACCGTAGTAGGTGTCGGCCAGCGGCAGATAACTGGTCGCCTGGCAGTTGGAGGTGCGCTCGCCATGCGCTTCGGCCGCCGCCGCGTTGACGTCGTTGAGCGGGTGCAGGCCTTCAATGAAGGCCGCGGGCGGGAAGGCCATCTCGATCAGGGTGTGGCCTTCACCGGCGTCGATGGCCGCGGAGAGGGCGGCCGGCAACTCGCCGACGGACACGTGGTCGACGGTCACGTTGGCGCCGTTCTCCCCACCCCAGTCCACCGCCCAGCCGTCAAACCATTCGTCGTAGCGGGGCACGAAATGGCTCCACTGCAGAATCGAAATATCGACGGCGTCCTGGGCCAGCGCTGTCGGCGCGAGGACGAGTACGCTCGCCAGCAACAACCACACAATTTTGCGCTTCATAAGTAGCCTCCTGTTCAAGCGCCTGTTCGTATACCCGGGCCGGGAATTATTGCCCGGCCAGTTCCTGCAGTGGAATTGTAACGCAGGGCGCGACGCGGCGCCTGGAATCGACCGGGGCCTGGCGAGCCTGTCTGGCGGCATCCCGCTTCCCGCTCTCGCGCAGTCCCTCAGAAAAGGCGTTTGGCCAGGCCCAGGGCCCCCTGCTTCCAGGGGACGCGATGCGTCACGCCGGAGGATGAGGAGAATCGCTCCAGGTTGGCCGCGTACCAGTCGTAGTTGCGGATCAGCGACTCGCGGTTGGAATATCGCGGTTGCCAGCCCAGGGCCTTCTGCGCTTTCTCGATCGAGACGAAGGAATCGCGCACCGCGGTCTCGTAGACCCAGGGGTAAAGCGGGGAGAGGCCCAGGCGGTCCAGCAGGCGCAGGGCCCACAGGGCCGGCGCCACCGGCAGCGGGATGACGCGTTTGCCATGGCCGGCGTGGTCCAGCACCGCCTGAAAGTCCTCGCGGAAGCTGCCGAAACGTTCGGCGCCGATGTTGAATGTCGTGTTTACAAGCTCCGCCGGCAGCGTGGCGCAGAGCCAGATGGCCTCGCAGAGGTCCTCGACGTCCAGATACTGGTAAAGGTTGTCGCCGCGGCCGGGGATGGGAAAGTGGTGGCCCTCGCGCGCCCAGTCATAGAGCAGGGCGAACACCCCCAGGCGTTCCGGCCCGATGAAGGACTTGGGCCTCAGCACGGGCAGGCAAAACCCCTCGCCGCGCGCCTGCTCGCAGAGGCGCTCGGCCTCGATCTTGGCCTCGCCGTAGGGCCCCACGCCAATCAGTGCGTCGGCTTCGGTCAGGGGATGGCGGTCCGGCACGCCGTAGACGGCGGTGGAGGAGATATGGATCAGGCGCGCGACGTCGGCGGCGCGCGCGGCGGCGATGACCTGACGCGTGCCCTCCACCTCGGTCGAAAAAATGTCCTCCCGACTGTAGAGCGGCAGGGCCGCCGCGCTGTGCACGACGACCTCGACGTCGCGCATGGCCCGGTCCAGCGTCTCGCGCTGGCGGACGTCGCCGCGGACATGGCGTACCCGATCGCGCTCCGGGTAGTCGAAGTCCAACAGGTCCAGCGTGGTCACGCGCTCGCCGCGCGCCAGCAGGAGGCGCGCCAGATTGATGCCCAGAAAGCCCGCGCCACCCGTGATCAGCCAGGACCGACCTGTCACCTGCGCCTCCCTGTGGTGATAGGCGACATGGTAGGTCGCCCTTGCATCATTCGGCATGGGAACAATTGATTACATCGCCCGCATGCACAAACCGCAACGCCATTGTACGGGTAGCGAGAGCGCAAGCTCGATGCATCCCGCAGGGGCGATTTATCAAATCGCCCGCCCTGACCCGCAACGCCCGCGGGCGACACAGTGTACCAGCGGGCGACATGGTATGTCGCCCGTACATCTTTCGCTGCAGGGGCCGCGAGAGCGCAAGGCTCGAAGCATGCCACAGGTACGATTGATCAAATCGCCGGCAGCGCCCCGCGCATCAACCATTGTACGGGTAGCGAGAGCGCAAGCTCGAAGCATCCCGCAGGGGCGACTTGTCAAGTCGCCCGCCGTAACCTGCAACGCCCGCGGGCGACACAATGTACCGGCGGGCGACATGGTATGTCGCCCGTACAGCAATTGAAGTGAGGCAACATAAATTCACGCTTGACTCCTCGCGCCTCCTGCGTATACCATGGTGGCCAGGTAGTGACCGCTGCCTGTTTCCCCGCGACAAGCGACGTTTTTCACCAGGCTTGAACAAAACATTTGGCATGACCCCGTACGACGGGCCTGCACCCGTATCCGCGACCGGAATCAATAGCCGCCTGCCGCAATTCGCCGCAGCGCTGTCAGGAACAGGTTGACTCATGGACATTGCACAGCTTGACAAAAAGAACCTCGGGGAATTGCGCAAGATTGCGCGCAATTCGGAGATTAACGGCTTCAGCCGCCTCAAGAAACCGGACCTGATTCTTTCGTTGTTGCGCCACGAGGCCGAAAAGCGCGGCCATCGCCTGCGCGGCGGCGTGCTGGACAGCGTCGACGACGGCATTAACTTCCTGCGCGCGGAAAAGTATCTGCCCGGCCCCAATGACGTCTACGTCAGTCAGACGCAGATCCGTCGCTTCGGCCTCCGCGCCGGCGACATGGTCATCGGTCAGGTGCGTTCCCCGCGCGACAACGAGAAGTATCACAGCCTGCTGCGCGTCGAGGCCGTCAATGGCATGAACCCGGAAAAGGCCCGCCATCGCGACCGCTTCGAACACCTCACGCCGATCTTTCCGGAAGTCCGCTTCAATCTGGAGACCAACCCGCGCATCCTTTCCACGCGCCTGATCAATCTCATCGCCCCCATCGGTCGCGGCCAGCGCGGCCTCATCGTCTCGCCGCCCAAGGCCGGCAAGACCACCGTGCTCAAGGAAGTGGCCAACGCCATCAGCCACAACTATCCCGACGTTCACCTCATGACCGTGCTCATCGGCGAGCGACCGGAAGAAGTCACCGACATGGACCGCTCGGTCGATGCGGAGGTCATCGCCTCCACCTTCGATGACCCGGTGCAGCATCACGTCAAGGTGGCCGAGATGGCCCTCTCGCGCGCCCGCCGCCTGGTGGAAAGCAAGCGCCACGTGGTGATCCTGCTCGACAGCATCACCCGTCTGGCGCGCGCCTACAACCTGGTGGTGCCGACCAGCGGCCGCACGCTCTCCGGCGGCCTCGACCCCTCGGCGGTGCATCCGCCCAAGCGCATTTTCGGCGCCGCCCGCAACGTCGAGGAAGGCGGCAGCCTGACCATCATCGCCACCTGCCTCATCAACACCGGCAGCAAGATGGATGACGTCATCTACGAGGAATTCAAGGGCACCGGCAACATGGAACTGCACCTCAGCCGCAAGCTGCAGGAGCGTCGGGTCTTCCCCGCCTTTGACATCGAACAGTCCTCCACGCGTCGCGAGGAACTGCTGCTCGGGCCTGACCTGACCCAGCGCGTCTACACCCTGCGCCGCATGATCTCGCACCTCGCCGATGACGACAACGTCACCTACGCCAACGCCTACGAGCAATTGCTGAACCAGTTCCGTCGCAGCGACAGCAACGAGGAGTTTCTCGATGCGCTGCCGGGCTCGGGCGCGCCCGTCAACAACAACCGCAGTCGTCGTTTCGCCTGACAGCCGCCGGCGGCGTGGATATTCCGAAGTACTTCTGCAACAACTGATGAAACCCGGCCTCGTCGGCAAGGTCCCGTTCCTGGCGCTCGCCCTTCTCCGTCACGATCAGGCGTCGGTCGCCGAGGGTGATGCGTCCCGTCGGCGTGGCCAGGGAACAGACGCGCTGCTGCGTGAAATTTGAATCCGGCGAGCGCTGGTGGTACTCGCAGCCCGGCGTGAAGTCCCGCAGTTGCCGCGGCTGAAGCCGGAAGCGAAACTCGGGTTGCCAGTCACCGCCTGCCGTACGGCTTGAGTGGACCCCCTCGCAGCCGTCGTGCTGCACCCGCCAGGTCCCTTCCGCTCGCTCCTGCGCGCCCGCTTCATCCAGCATTAGCGGTTCGCGGAAGCTCTCGCCGAAGCCCACGTCCGCCAGCCAGCGCTGCTCCAGCGCGACCAGCAGGACCAGATGGTCCCAGGCCCTGCCGCTTTCCCAGGTTTTCGCCTGCACGCGCGCTTCCAGCAGGTCGACCTGAAAAAAATAAAAATGGCGTACAACAGAGAGGAAGTCTGTGGGCGTGGCTCTTAGTT
>DAOUIB010000025.1:0-5070 GCA_034428275.1 Anaerolineae bacterium | reverse complement strand
GCTAGCTTTACTTAAGAAGCGTAAAACTGATTATTTTTCACAGTTACACACTCAAATACTTATATACCAACACCTATATACATCTTACCTGCCACTACCACTGTCTTGCTGGGTAGCGCTGTGTTTCTTCCACCGCCTGACTCTGCCATCTTCTCGCCGGGAATAGTAGCATTACGTAACAAAATCACGTGAGATTTCCGTTGGTGGAAGGACTGCCTTTTAATATGGCTAAAGCCGCCCCACCATTTGTGAGCCACGCTTCCACCAAAAATTAATTAAATCGGCCACGAGCCACCGCACGCGTTTTTGCTGCTATGTAAATAGCTAGATACGAGTCACTCTATGTATAAGGAGGTAATTCTTAACAGTATGTACTGTAACGTCTCTGCGTGTCCCGTTCGTCGCACAGTAATAGTATTGGCGAGCGGACCTACACGCCGCGTATATACCGCGGCGTGTAGGTCCGGTGATATAAACCTACAAACACTGGCTGGCCACCGCCCAAGGGCGAGAAGGAACTGAGCCCGGAAGAAAAACTGCTGCGCGCCATCTTCGGCGAAAAGGCGAGGGAAGTGAAGGATTCCTCGCTGCGTTTGCCCCATGGCGACTCCGGCAAGGTGGTGGACGTCAAGACCTTCACGCGCGAGGAACATCGCGACCTGCCGGCCGGCGTGGAGAAAATGGTGCGGGTCAGCGTCGCGCAAAAGCGCAAGTTGACCGTCGGCGACAAGATGGCCGGGCGGCACGGCAACAAGGGGGTCATTTCCAAGGTGGTGCCGGTCGAGGACATGCCCTACCTGTCGGACGGACGTCCGGTGGAGATCATCCTGAATCCCCTGGGTGTGCCAGGCCGCATGAACATCGGCCAGGTGCTGGAAATCCACCTCGGCTGGGCGGCGGAGCGTCTCGGTTTTCGCGCCATTACGCCGGTCTTTGACGGCGCGCGGGAGGACGAGATACAGGTCGAACTGGGTCGCGCATGGTTGATCGACCACGCCTGGAACATCGTGACCGAGAAGGCGCTGGATTGGGTCAGCACACGCTTTGAGCCGGAAGAACTTGAAGACGACGACGAGATACGGCGCCTCTACGTCGCCGACTGGCTGAAGGACAGCCAGACCCTGGACCGGGAGTTGTTGCTGACGGACCGGGACTACGCCCGTCGGGTGGTGCTGGAGGAGTGGCTGCGCGAGCGCGGCCATGAGCCGGACGACGTCCTCATGTTCGAGACGGAAGGTCTGGGTTCGCGTGAGCGCGGGCGCCGTGATGAACTCGCGCTCGACCTCGTGCTACGTCTGTGGATGGAATGGGTCGAACCCGACGTCGAACTGCCGCAAGAGGCGGACAGCGCCGCGCTGCTCAAGCTGGCGGACCAGGTCATGTTCCGTAGCGCCGTGCCAGTGCCCCTGTATGGCAAGCAGGTGCTTTACGACGGTCGTACCGGAGAGCGCTTTGACAGGCCGGTGACGGTGGGCATGATGAACATGCTGAAGCTGGCCCACCTCGTCGAGGACAAGGTGCACGCGCGTTCGACCGGGCCCTACAGTCTGGTGACGCAGCAGCCCCTGGGCGGCAAGGCGCAGTTTGGCGGCCAGCGCTTTGGCGAGATGGAAGTCTGGGCGCTGGAAGCCTATGGCGCGGCCTATACCCTGCAGGAGATGCTGACGGTCAAGTCCGACGACGTGCAGGGCCGCGTCAAGACCTACGAGGCGATCGTCAAGGGCGAAGCCATTGAAGAGCCCGGCATCCCGACCAGCTTCCGCGTCCTGGTGAAGGAATTGCAGAGCCTGGGCCTGTCGGTGCAGGCGATCGATGGCGAGGGCGAGCCGATCAATTTCGGCAAGGAAGACGAGCGGACGCGCCAGCCACGCATGAGCCTCTTCAGCATGGCGGGCGACATCCATCGCAACTGACGCTTCGCGCTGACAACCGGTAAGGCCGACCGCGTGATTGAACGCGGTCGGCTTGTTGTATCATGACGACGCTACCCCGGGTTCAGAACAAGACAGGGACGACCATGGCCCCAGGCTTCCAGGATGTGATTCTGCGACTGCACCGCTTCTGGTCGGGGCAGGGTTGTGTGCTCTGGAACCCTCACAACGTGCAGGTTGGCGCCGGCACCAACAACCCGGCGACGCTGCTGCGCGTTCTGGGGCCGGAGCCCTGGCGCGTGGCCTACGTCGAGCCCAGTATCCGCCCCGATGACGGGCGCTACGGCGACAATCCCAACCGTATGCAGCAGTTCTTCCAGTATCAGGTCATTCTCAAACCGGACCCGGGAAACCCGCAGGAGCTGTATCTAGACTCCTTGCGGGCGCTGGGCCTGAAGGCGGAGGAGCAGGACATCCGCTTTGTGGAGGACAACTGGGAAAGCCCGCCGCTGGGCGCCTGGGGTCTGGGCTGGGAGGTGTGGCTGAACGGCCAGGAGATCACCCAGTTCACCTATTTTCAACAGGCCGGCGGCCTGGAACTGGACCCGGTATCCGTAGAGATCACCTATGGCATCGAGCGCATCGTTTTGGCCCTGCAGGGCTCGGACAGCGTCTGGGACATTCGCTGGCTGGGCGACCTGAGTTACGGCGACGTCTTTCTGCAGGGCGAGATAGAGCATTGCCGCTACTACTTTGAAATCGGCGACGTGCCGGCCCTGCAAGGGGTGTTCAACGCCTGGGAAAAGGAGGGCCGTCGCGCCCTGGAGGCCGGCGCCATACTGCCCGCCTACGATTACCTGCTCAAGCAAAGCCACCTCTTCAACGTTCTGGATACGCGCGGCGCCATCGGCGTCACGGAACGGGCGACCTGGTTCCGCCGTATGCGCGACATGGCGCGCGACGTGGCAGCTGCCTGGACGCGCCAGCGCAAGGAGGCCGGATACCCGCTGCAAAACGCCGCGTGGGAAGCGCCTCCAGTGCCGGAACCAGGCCCCACCCCGGCTACGGCGACCGGACCGGCGGACTTTCTGCTGGAAATCGGCGTGGAAGAACTGCCGGCAGGCGACGTCGACCGGGCCGCCGCCCAACTGGAAACGGCGGCCGCGGACCTTTTCAGCGATTTGCGCCTCTCGCATGCCGGGATTGCCGTGGCGGCCACGCCGCGCCGCCTTGTGCTGCATGCGCGGCAACTGGCCCCGCGGCAGACGGCGCTGGAAGAGCGGGTCAAGGGCCCGCCGGCGGCCCGAGCCTGGGACGCCGATGGCGAACCGACGCGCGCGGCGCTTGGCTTCGCCCGCAGTCGCGGCGTGGCGCCGGCAGACCTGCAGGTCCAGGCTATTGATGGCGGCGAGTATGCTGTCGCGCTTACGCACACGCCGGGAGGACCGGCCGCGGAGGTCCTTGCAGAAGCGTTGCCCGCACTGATTTCCGGCCTGCGTTTCAACCGTAGCATGCGCTGGAACGCCAGCGGCGCGGCTTTTTCGCGGCCCCTGCGCTGGATACTGGCCTTGCATGGGGACAAGAGCATTCCCTTCCGCTTCGCCGACGTCGTCAGCGGCAGCAACAGCCGGGGCGCGCGGCAATACGGCTCAGAAGAGTTCCACGTATCTGACGTGGAGGACTATTTCCGGCGCATGGCCGACGAGGGCATTCTCCTGCAGCGGGCAGCCCGCCGCGAAGCGATTCGGGCCCAGGCCGGAAAGCTGGCGGCCGAAGTCGGGGGGCGGATTCCGGATGATCCCGCGCTGCTGGATGAGGTGACCAATCTGGTGGAGGCGCCCACGGCCTTCCGCGGCTCCTTCGACGAGGACTTTCTCAATTTGCCGCGAGAAGTGCTCGTGGCGGTCATGCGCAAGCACCAGCGCTACTTCCCGCTGGAGGATGATGCGGGCCGGCTGCTGCCCTGGTTCATCGCCGTCCGCAACGGTGACGAACAGGGCATGGCCAACATCGTCGCCGGCAACGAGCACGTTCTGCGCGCACGCTTCAGCGATGCCCGCTTCTTCATTGAAGAAGACCTGCGCCAGCCCCTGGCCGCCCACTTGCCGCGTCTGGATACCCTGGTCTTCCACGAACGTCTGGGTTCAATGCTCGACAAGAACCGGCGGGTCGCGGCGCTGGTGCCCGAAACCGGCAAACTGTTGGGGCTGGCTGCAGCCGATATCGCCGTGGCGCAAGAGGCGGCGCAACTGGCCCGCGCGGACCTGGCGACGCAGATGGTGGTCGAAATGACCTCGCTGCAGGGCGTGATGGGGCGCGAATACGCCCGCCGCGCCGGCGTTCGGACGGAGGTGGCGCAGGCCATCTTCGAATTCTGGCAACCCCGCAGCGCAGAAGACGGGCTGCCCGCCAGCGAGGCCGGCGCCCTGTTGGCCTTGACGGACCGGCTGGACAGCCTGGCCGGCCTCTTCGCTGCGGGCGTGGCGCCGCGGGCCACTGCCGATCCCTACGGTCTGCGACGCGCTGCCCTGGGAGTCATTCGGATCCTCTGCGACCGCAAACTGGACCACAGCCTGGATGCATTGCTTGCGCCGGTAGCCCGGGCACAAGCGCTCGCTGCGGACGATCAGACGCGCCAGGCGCTGCTGGACTTCCTCTCCGCCCGCCTGCAGGCCTGGCTGCAGGACCAGGGCTACGCAGCCGACGTTCTTGAGGCCGTGCTGGCGGAGCAGGGCAATAATCCCTGGCGCGCCCTGCAGTTCGCGGGCCAGTTGCAAGGTTGGGTCGAGCGGCCGGACTGGACGCTGGTCCTCGACAGTTTCTCGCGCTGCGTGCGCATCACGCGGGGGACGGCGGCGACCGGGGCCATTCGAAACGACTTGCTGCGCGAACCACAGGAACGCGCGCTCCATGAAGCGCTGCAGGCGGCGCCTGGGACGCTGGCGAAGGGCGACGTGGACTCCCTGCTCACCGCCGTTGAATCGCTGGTGCCGGCGATCCGGGACTTCTTCGATCACGTCCTGGTCAACGTGGAGGATGAGACGATACGGGGAAACCGCCTGGCGCTGCTGCAGTCCATCGCTGCCTTGCAGGCCGGTCGCGTCGATCTTTCGCGCCTGAGTGGATTCTAGCCTGGCAGGCGTAGGGTCACACCGCGGCCGGGCACTCACCGGATTCTAACGAAATTCACCCTTGCAAT
>DAOUIB010000024.1:0-5450 GCA_034428275.1 Anaerolineae bacterium | reverse complement strand
AGCGTCTTGTGGCAAAAGGTGTGCGCTTCGTGCAGCCGCCAACGGACCTCGGCACTGTTGTTACCGCAGTCTTCGACGACACCTGCGGCAACCTGATCCAGATCGCGGAGGAGAAGGGTCAGCCTTGACCATCGCAACGGCCCTGTCGACCAGTCTGCCCGTGGGGGCGATGCGGAAGGAGCGCATCTCCCGCCGCGCGCTCAGGCCAGGCTGTTCTTGTAGATCACGCCGCCCTTCATGATGAGGCGCAGGTTCGTCTCCGGCTCGGCCATCACGCCCAGGTCGGCCAGGGGGTCGCCCTCCAGCACCAGCAGGTCGGCCTGCGCCCCGGCGATCACTTCGCCCAGTTCGCCGCTGCGCCCCAGCAGGTCCGCCGCGTTGCAGGTGGCCGCGCGCAGCACGTCGATGGCCGGGATGAACTCGCCGCGAATGGCGAATTCGTCCAGTTGCCGCCTGCGCATCGTCCCCAGCAGGTCCGTGCCGTAGACCATCTTCACGCCGCCGCGGTAAGCCATGTCCAGCGCGCGCTTGCCGGCGTCCAGCACGTCGAATACTTTCCGGTACGACTGTTCCGGCAGGCCTGCCGCGAGGCCCTCGTCGGCCAGCGCCTGATAGGTCGACAGGGTCGGCACCAGAAAGGCGTCGTGCTCCAGAAAGAGCTCGATGCTGCTCTCGTCCAGCAGGTTGCCGTGTTCCACCGAGCGCACGCCCAGACGCAGCGAGCGATTGACGGCGCGCGCGGTGTAGGCGTGCACCATGACGTAGAGGTTGGCGTTTTCGGCCTCTTCCACCGCCGCGCGGACCTCATCCTCCGAGAATTGCAGGCTGTCGATGCGGTCGGTGGGCGAGGCGACGCCGCCGGAGACCATCAGCTTGATGTGATGCGCGCCGCGGCGGATCTCCTCGCGGCAGGCGCGGCGCACTTCGCTGACGCCATCGCAGACCCAGCCCATGTCCGGCGTCAACCAGCTGTAGCCGCGGCCGTCATCGCCGGAACTGCGCATGTCGCCATGGCCGCCGGTCGGCGACAGGGCATGGCCGCAGAAAAACAGCCGCGGCCCGACGAGCAGCCCCTCCTCCACGGCCTGCGCCAGGCCCCAGTCCGCGCCGGTGGCGTCGCGCACGCTCGTGAAGCCGCGCATCAGCGTGGCCTCCAGTTCCTGCGCGGCGTGGGCCGTGACGTAGGCCGGCGACCAGTGGCGCATGGAGGCCAGGTCCGCCGTGGCGGCGGTGACGTGCACGTGCGCGTCGCAGAGGCCCGGCATCACCACGCGCCCGCCGACGTCGATGCGCTGCGCCTCCCCCGCCGGCGGCGTCTCGCCGAGCGACGTGATGCGGCCGTCCTCGATCAGGATGTGACGATCGTCCAGCAGCTCTCCGCCGCGCGTATCCAGCACGCGCGCATTGCCCAATATCATCTTCTTCATCAAGCTTCTTCCCGTGAATCCTGAAAACGATTGTTTCAACCGCGTGAATTGTAGCGGCACCGGCGGCAGAAGGCCGTCATTGGCCATGGATGAACCGGGGAGCAGCGGATGTGTAGCGGAGAGGCGCGTCGGCCGCTTTGTGAGGCAGGCAGCGCCTGGTGGGTTACCCAGGCATTTCCCTTGCTACTCAGCAAACTTGAACCGCTTCCACGGCGCGACGTATAAACACCCGACTCATTGAAGCGTTTGGGAGAATGGCCATGTTCAATTGGCGCAAAATCATGATTCCATTGTTGGCATTGGCATTACTGGCATTTGCGGCTTCGATCCTTGCTGACCAGGCGCCTGCAAGTTGCACGGTCGCCTACCGGGAAACGAGTGCGGGAAATGACTCGATTTCAGCGTCCATGACGAATCCAGAACCTAGGCAGTTACGAGATTTGATGGGCCGGGAAGCCGCGTCCCTGGCGGAAGCTGTGGAGTTCCTCACCAGGTCTCATTGCGATTAACCGGAGAAACACGGGGAGTCGCCGGGCACTGCCTCCATGCACACCTGTTGCAGGCCGTCAATGACGCCGCGCCCGAGGCGGCGAAGGGCCCGCCCGCCACAATCCGCTATACTGACGGGGTGAGACGAGGGAGCGATACCATGCCGACACCGGCCCTGAACGACGACCAGATCCAGCAGCGCCTGGCCCGCCTCAAGGGCTGGGAGCGCGAGGGCGATACCATCGTCAGGAACTACCGCACGGACAGCTACCTGGCCGGCATCGCGCTGGCCACGGCCATCGGCGTCATCAGCGAGGGACTCGATCATCACCCGGAGCTGACCATCGGCTGGCGCCGCCTGCGGGTCAGCTACTGCACGCACGACGCCGGCAACCGCCTCAGCCACAAGGACTTCGACGCCGCCGAACGCGTCGACGCGCTGGGCTACCCGCCCGGGAGTTGAGCGGCGTGCGCATCGCCCTGCTGCGCGACAAACGCATCGTCCTCGGCGTGACGGGCAGCATCGCCTCCTTCAAGGCCGCCGACCTCGCCAGCAAACTGACCCAGGCCGGCGCGCAGGTCGACGTCATCCTGACGGAGGGCGCGCAGCGCTTCGTGGCGCCCCTGACCTTCTCCGCGCTCACCGGCCGCGCGGCCCACAGCGACATGTGGGCCACAGATAGCGACGGCGACGGCCACATCGCCCACGTGCGCCTCGGCGAAGGCGCCGACCTGCTGCTGGTCGCCCCGGCCAGCGCGCACACGATCGCCAAACTGGCCCATGGCCTGGCCGACAACCTGCTGACGCTGACGGCCCTCGCCGCGCGCTGCCCCTTGCTGCTGGCGCCGGCCATGGACGGCGGCATGTACGACCATCCGGCCACCCAGGCCAACCTGCAGACCCTGGTCGCACGCGGGGCAACCCTCATCGAGCCCGACGAGGGGCGCTTCGCCTCCGGTCTCGGCGGGCGCGGCCGTCTGCCGGAGCCGCCCGAATTGCTGGGTCACGTGCGGCGCGCCCTGGGGCGCAGCGGCGCGCTGGCCGGGCGACAGGTGGTGGTCACCGCCGGCGGCACGCGCGAGGCGCTGGACCCGGTGCGTCATTTGGGCAACCGCTCCAGCGGTGTACAGGGCCACGCCCTGGCCCAGGCCGCGCTGGACGCCGGCGCTGACGTCACGCTGATCAGCAGCGCGCGGGGTCTGCCGACGCCGGTCGGCGCGACGCGCGTCGCCGTCGACACGGCGCAGGAGATGCTGGAGGCCACGCTGGCGGCGGCGCGGGGGGCGGACGCCCTGATCATGGCCGCGGCGGTGGCGGACTTTCGCCCGGCGCAGCGTCAGACGCAGAAGCTGCGCAAGCGCGAACAGGGCGAGGGCCTGCAACTCGAACTGGAGCCCACCGCGGACGTGTTGCTGGCGCTCAGCGAACAGCGTTCGCAATGCGGCCGACCGCGCTACCTGGTCGGTTTCGCGGCCGAGAGCGAGCAGTTGCTGCAACGCGCGGCGGAGAAGCTGGCGCGCAAGAAACTGGACCTCGTCGTGGCCAACGACATCAGCGCGGCGGACGCCGGCTTCGAGGTCGACGACAACCGCGTGGCATTGCTCGCGCCGCAGCGCGCGCCGGAGGAACTGCCGCTGATGTCCAAGAGCGCGGTGGCGGAGCTAGTCCTTGCGCGGGTCGCCAGGGAGTTGGTCAAGAGCGCGTAGGCCGGCGATGGCCGCCGACAGGCGTTTGATGCCATGCGCCGTGAAGACCACCGTGACCTCTTCGTCATCGCGCGTGGCCCTGCTCTCGATCACCATGCCCGCGCCGAAGTGCCTGTGCAGGACGCGCATGCCGCTGCGGAACTGCAGTTGTGGTTTTGGCGCCGCGACGACCGGCGCCGGCGCCCATGAACTGTCCACCACCGCTTCGTAGCTGCTGCGCAGGGAAGGCGACGCGCTGACGTTGAGCAGGTCGGCGGGAATATCGTCCAGGAAACGCGAGGGGTCGTACACGGCGTTGGCGCTGCGAAAGGTGCAGGACAGGTAAAGTTCGTCCATCGCGCGGGTGATGCCCACGTAAAACAGGCGGCGTTCCTCGGCCAGCTGGTCGGGGCTGTCCATTGAACGCACGTGGGGCAGCTGCCCGTCCACGACACCGGCGATGAAGACCACCGGGAACTCCGTGCCCTTGGTCGCGTGCAGGGTCATCAGGGAAACGGCGTCAAGGTCCGGATCGCGTATGTCGACGTCCGTGTACAGGGCCCTTTCCGCCAGAAAATCCCCCAGCGATTGATCCTCCTGCATGGCCTGTTCCAGCTGGCCGCGCAACTCCGCCAGGTTCTCGCCGCGCTCCCCCACCTGCTCCTCGTCGTCGCTGACCTTCCACAGCCAGTCCTCGTTGGCCGTGGTCGGCAGGATGCGGTCGAAGAGCGCCGGCAGGTTGCCCGTGGCGGCGACACGCCACCAGGCGATGCAGCGACCGGCGAGGTTCTGCAGACTGCGGACCATCCGCGTGGGAAAGGGCGGCTCGGCCCCGTCGACCAGACGCACCAGCGCTTCGCCGCAGCCCAGGTTTTCGCGCTCGCGCCACAACTTGAAGGCGCCCAGGGTCTTGTCGCCGATACCCGGCCCAAACTCGTTGACGATGCGCAGAAAGGACACCTGGTCGTTCGGATTGTGCGAAAAGCGCAGGCAGGCCATCATGCCCTGAATTTCCCTGCGGCTGTAGAAGGCCACGCCGCGCACCAGGCGATAGCCAATCCCGGCGTCGATGAAGGCCACTTCCAGCGCCCGCGACTGGAAGTGGCTGCGGTACATCACGGCGACGTCGCGCAGCTGCAGGCGGCCCTCGCGCATCAGCCGCCGCGTGTTCTGCACGACGTGTTCCGCTTCCTCGCGGCTGTCGAAGGCGGAATACAGCTGGATCTGCGAGCCGCGTTCGCGTCCGGTGAAAAGCGCCTTGTCCACCCGGTCCGGGTTGTGGCGAATGACGGCCCGCGCCGCCTCGACAATGGTCTGCGTCGAACGATAGTTTCGTTCCAGCCTGAATTCCTGCGCCTGCGGGAAGTCCACCCGGAAACTGGTCACGTTACGCCAGTCCGCGCCGCGCCAGGAGTAGATCGCCTGGTCCTCGTCGCCGACCACGAAGACGTTTTGCTGCGGCCGGGCGAAGAGGCGCACCAGGCGGTACTGCGCCAGATTCGTATCCTGAAACTCGTCGACCAGCAAGTGCTCGATGAGATTGCCGTATCTGCGGTACAGGTCCTCGTTCTCCTGCAGCAGAAAGACGGTCTGCATCAGCAGGTCGCCAAAGTCCATGGCGTCGGCTTCCAGCAGAATGTTCTGATAACGCGGGTAGACCTCCTGGGTCAGCAAATGGGCGTAGTCCGGCGCGACGTAGTCCTGCGCCGTGATCAGTTCGCACTTGGCCCGCGAGATCTTGTTGACGACGTCGCGCGCCTGGCGCCACTCATGCTGCATGCCCATGTCGGCCAGCGCCATCCGCACGGCCGTGCGCTGGTCGTCGGCGTCAAAGATGACGTAGTCCGA
>DAOUIB010000023.1:0-3949 GCA_034428275.1 Anaerolineae bacterium | reverse complement strand
GTGGATCGTGTTGCGGCCGAGGGGCTGCGGCGGCGGCGCCAGGTCGATGGCGTGCAGGCGCGCCGTGCGTTGCACGAGAGCGTCGTGCGAAATGCCGATGCCGGGCGCGATGGCGCCCCCGCGCCAGGCGCCGTCGGCCGTGATCACGTCGAAGGTGGTGGCCGTGCCGAAGTCGATGACGAGGGCCGGCGCGCCGTAGAGGGCGTGGGCGGCGGCCGCCGCGGCGATGCGGTCGGCGCCGGCCTGCCAGGGCTGGTCGATGTCGAGGCGCAGGCCGCTGTCGGTCTCGTGCGTCACCAGCAGCGGCTCACGCCCGAGATAGCGCGGCACCAGCTCGCCGTAGGCGGCGGTCAGCGCCGGCACGACGCTGCCGATGACCACGCCGTCGACGTCGCCGTAGTCGAGGCCGACGCCCTGCAGCAGGCTGCGCAGCAGGACGGCGTGTTCGTCCGGCATGCGCTGCGGCTCGCTGCGGGCGCGCCAGGTGTGGGCCCAGCGGCCGCCCTGCCACAGCCCCAGGTGGACGTTGCTGTTGCCGATGTCGATTGCCAGCAGACGATTGCTCATGGCTTTGCGAAATGCGTGAGAACGCGGGCGAATTTGTTACAATGCGGCATCCAGACTTGCGGGATTATTGTCAATGAAGGTGCGCCCGGCAACCCTCGACGACACGGCTGCCATTTCAGAGCTGCACTGCGCGCAGATTCCCGTGTGGCAACGACTGGACGAAAATGGCCGCGTGCAGGACGTCGAGCGCGAGGCGCTGAGCATCTACGAACGCTGGCAGCATGGCGGCCCCTGGATGTCGGTGGAGACCGGCGCGCTGCATCTGAGCCACTTGCTGCACGGCGCCGGCACGCCGCTGGTCGCCGAGGACGAGGGCGTCGTCGTCGCCAGCGCCGTCCTTTACGAGGGCCACGAGCCCGAGCCCTATGGCCGGCACCTCAGCATGGAACACCCCACCGTGCTGCCCGACCGTGACGGCAGGCAGATCTTGAATACCATGCTGGCGGCCGCCCGCGAGCAAATGAAGCAACATGGCGTGAGCCGGCTGTTGCTGCCGCTGGTGTTGCCGGAATTGCAGGAGGAATACGCCAGTCGCGGTTTCAGCCTGCGGGCGCGCATCATTCGCGTGAGCCTGCCGGCGCGCGTCGGCCAGGGTTTCTATCGCAGCAGCGACTGGATCGACCCGGCGCCGCGCAAGATCGCCGGCTGGTCCATGCCGATCGGTCGCGTGGGCAGCGCGCGTCAGCAGTGGGAGACGCTGTGGCCGGAGACCTGGGGCGCGCTTGAGGAGCTGAGGCGGCAGCGCATTCACCGCCTGCAGTTCGACGCCTCGGGCCATGAAGCGCTGGTCTGCTGCCGCCAGCAGCTCTACGCGGAACGCAACGCGGAGATCTTTTGCTGGTCGCCGCGGCCGCTGACGCGCCAGTTGCTGACCGCGTTGCGCGACTGGGCCCATCGCACCGGCTATCGCACGCTGATCCTGAACGTGGAAGAAGAAATCGTGCCGACTTTCGGCCCCGAGGCCGAGGCGGACGGATTTTCGCTGGCGGTCTACGGTCTCGACCTTGACGACGGCAACTGAGCCAGGCGGAGTCTGCGAAGTCTGGCGTCCAGGCCGCCTGCCTTACCGCGAGGCCTGGGCCCTGCAGCAACGCCTGGCCGTCGCCCGCGGCCAGGACGAAACGCCCGATCGCCTGCTCTTGCTGGAGCACCCGCCGGTCTACACGACGGGGTCTGCCGGTCAGGCGGCGCACGTCTTGTGGTCGGCGCAGGAAATGGCGGCCCGCGGCATCGAGCTGGTGGAGACCAATCGCGGCGGTGACGTCACCTGGCACGGGCCGGGGCAACTGGTCGGCTACCCGATTCTGCGCCTGCCGCGCCGGGCGCAGGCGCCGCGCCTCGACGTGCACGGCTACCTGCGGCAGCTCGAAAGCGTGTTGGTCCGCACCCTGGCGGACTACGGCCTGGAGGCCGCCACGCGCCCCGGACGCACCGGCGTCTGGGTCGGCGACGCGTGGGGCGAGCGCAAGCTGGCGGCCATCGGCGTGCGCGTCACGGCGCGGGCGGTGACCCTGCACGGCTTCGCGCTCAACGTCTGCAACGCGCTGGACTGGTATCAGGGCATCGTGGCCTGCGGCATCCAGGGGCATGGCGTCAGCAGCTTGGCCGTCGAGACGGGCGCGGCGTTGACGGTGGAGGAGGTCAGCGCGCGCCTGGTCGGGCACTTTGGCGCCGTCTTCGGTTTTGCAATGCTTGAGGGTGAAGGCGTCCTGACCTGAGGCCTTGCTCAGGACAGCAGGCGCGCCACTTCCGCGACGGCAAGATTGCGCGACACCGTCCGCTCGTTGCCGTCGGCCAGACGCCGGATGCGGACCTGGCCGCGCGCCAGTTCGTCGCCGCCCTGCAACAACACCAGCGGGATGCCGCGACGGTCGGCGGCCTGCAACTGCCTGCCGAGGCGTCGCGCCTCCAGGTGCAGTTCGCAGCGAATGCCGGCCTGGCGCAGGTCGGCGGCCAGACGCGTCGCCTGGGGACGGGTCTCCTCGTCGATGACGGCGACCAGGGCCTGCACGACCGTGCCGCCCAGGGAGGCGGGATAGAGGTCGAGCGCGTCCATCAGGTCGATGATGCGTTCGATGCCCAGCGACACGCCGGTCGTCGGCAGGCTGTCGCGGCGAAAGAGGCCGATGAGCCTGTCGTAGCGACCGCCGCCGCTGATGCTGCCCAGGTTCGGCTCCTCGATGACCGTCTCGAAGATGGGGCCGGTGTAATAACCGAGGCCGCGCACCATGGTGAAGTCGAAAGTCCAGGCCTGCGCCGGGATGCCCATGGCGTCCAGCGTGGCGCCCAGTTCGCGCAGTTCGCGCAGGCCCTCCTGCGCCGCCGCCAGTCCCCCCATGGCCCGGTCGAGGCGCGCCAGCGGGTCGCTTTCGCCCGCCTGCCCGGCGATGAGCTCCATCACGCGGGCGACGGCCCCGGTGTCGATGCCGCGTTCGACCAGTTCGCCGCGAACGCCGTCAGCGCCGATGCGATCGAACTTGTCGATGCTGCGCCAGAGGTCGCCGAGGCGCTCATCCGGAACGCCGGAGAACTGGCCGATGGCGGTCAGCAGCTTGCGGTTGTTGATGCGCATGGTGAACTGCGGAAAGCCCAGCTCGCTGAGGACGCTGTGCACGACGCCCAGCACTTCGGCGTCGGCGCTCATGCCGGCCACGCCGACGATATCGGCGTCGCACTGGGTGAATTCGCGGTAACGGCCGCGCTGGGGGCGTTCGGCGCGCCAGACCGGCGCCAGCTGGTAGCGTTTGAAGGGCAGGGTGATGTGCTGCTGGTGTTGTCCGACGACGCGCGCCAGCGGCACGGTCAGGTCGTAGCGCAGGGCCAGGGCCTCGCGGCCGCCGGGGTGCTGCGCGTGGTAGATAAGGGTCTCGGCATCCTCGCCGTACTTGCCGGAGAGGATCTCGTTCAGCTCAAGGGCCGGGGTCTGCAGCGGCTCGAAGCCGTAACGCTCGAAAACATCGCGCACGATGCCGAAGACGTATTCCCGCCGCAGCATGTCCGCAGGCAGAAAATCGCGCATTCCCCGCGGCAGGCGGGGCCGAATGGGCATGCCGCCGTCAGCCTCTGGCGGCCTCGATTTGCGCCCGCACGTCCTCAAACTGGCCGTAATGGCCCACCTCGTGTTGCAGGCCAAAGAGGAAGCAGGTCGTGGCGTTGAATTCGCCGAAGCGCGCGATGAAGCGCGGCGACAACTCACGCCGCAGTTCCAGATCGGGGTCGTCGGGCCAGGCCTCCAGATAGCCGAGGCGCTGACGCAGGCTTTCCTGCAGGCGCTGCAGGGCCTTCGCCGTCGTGTCGACGTCGCGCCAGGGGGGCTCGAAACGCAGGCGCGGCTCGGCGGGGTAGGGGACGCTGCGCGCCAGCAGCGAACTGTAGGCCGCCC
>DAOUIB010000022.1:0-9630 GCA_034428275.1 Anaerolineae bacterium | reverse complement strand
CAAGAAAAGCGCGCGCGTCGTGGGGGACGTTCTGGGCAAGTACCACCCGCACGGGGATGGCGCCGTCTATGACGCGATGGCGCGTATGGTGCAGGAGTTCTCGCTGCGTTACCCCCTGCTGGACGGACAGGGCAACTTTGGCAGCGTTGACGGCGACAGCCCGGCGGCCATGCGTTATACGGAGGCCCGTCTCGCGCGCATCGCCAGTGAACTGCTGGTCGACATCGACATGGACACCGTCGATTTCGACGAGAACTACGACGGCAGCGCCCGGGAGCCGCGGGTATTGCCGGCGCGCCTGCCCAACCTGCTGCTCAATGGCGCCAGCGGCATCGCCGTCGGGATGGCGACCAACGTGCCGCCGCACAACCTGCGTGAACTGACGGATGCCATCGTCCACGTCATTGACAACTACGGCCGGCGTAACCAGATCACGGTCGATGAACTGATGGCCTTTGTGCAGGGGCCGGACTTTCCTACCGGCGCGCTGGTGATCGCCGACGAAGGCCTGCGCGAAGCCTATGCGAGCGGGCGCGGGCGCGTCGTCGTGCGGGCCCGCTATGAAATGGAAGAACACGACGAACGTCACCGCATTGTCCTCAGCGAGATTCCCTACCAGGTGAGCAAGTCGGCCATCGTCGAACGCATCGTGGCGCTGGTGCGCGAGGGCCGAATCGACACCATCGCCGACCTGCGCGACGAATCCGACCGCAATGGCATGCGCCTGACGGTGGAGCTAAAAAGCAATGCGCAACCCCTGAGGGTGCTGAACCAGCTCTACAAGTTCACCCAGTTGCAGAGCACCTTCAGCATTCAGATGCTGGCGCTGGACGGCATGCAGCCGCGCTCGCTCGGCCTGAAGCAGGCGCTGCAAATCTACATTGACCACCGTCTGGAGGTCATCGAACGCCGCTCCCGCCACGAACTGAAGAAGCTGAGGGCGCGGGCCCACATACTTGAGGGCCTGCTGAAGGCGCTGTCGCAGATCGAGGCGGTCATCCGCTGCATTCGTGCCTCGGCCGATACGGAGGTCGCCAGGACGGAACTGATGCAGCGTTTCGGCCTCGATGAGTTGCAGGCCAATGCCATCCTCGAAATGCAATTGCGACGCCTGGCCGCCCTGGAACAACAGAAGTTGCAACAGGAATACGACGAGGTCCTCGCGCGCAGCGCCTGGCTGGAGGAACTGCTGGCTTCACAGGAGCGCATGCTGGCGCTCATCCGGGAAGACATGGTGGACCTGGCGGAAAGCTACGGCGACCCGCGGCGCACCGAAATTCTGCACGGCGTCAGCACGGAGTTCGACGAGGCCGACCTCGTACGTGAAGAGCGTGTGCTGGTCTCACTGACCACGATGGGCTACATCAAGCGGGTGCCAACGGCCACCTACCGCGCCCAGCACCGCGGCGGCAAGGGTCTGATTGGCATGACCACCCGCGAAGAGGACGTGCTGACCCACATCATCACGGCCGGCAGCCATGACCAGTTGCTGTTCTTCAGCGACCGGGGCAAGGTCTACAGCGAACCCGCCTGGCGCATACCGGAGGCCACGCGCACCGGTCGCGGCATCACAATCCATGCCGTACTGCCGCTCGAAAGCGGGGAACGCATCACGACGATTCTGCCGCATGACGCCGAATCCGGCGCCGTGTCAGGGCACCTGATTCTGGCGACGCGCAACGGCCGCATCAAGCGCGTTGCGCTGCAGGAATTGCTCCATGCGCGTTCCAGCGGTTTGATCGCCATTCATCTTGAGGAAGATGACACGCTGGTGCAGGCCCGACCCTGCGACGGCGACCAGGAAGTGATGGTGGTCACCGAAGCCGGTCAGTCCATTCGCTTTCACGAGAGCGATGTACGGGTCATGGGACGCAGCGCTGCCGGAGTCCATTCCATTCGCCTGCGGCCCGGCGACAGTGTCGCAGCCATGGACGTCATCGACGAGGCGGACACGCACCAGCTGGTGGTCACGCGTTACGGTTTCGGCAAGCGAACGCTTCTGGACCAGTATCGCCAGCAGGACCGTTACGGCTTCGGTATCCGTACGCTGGCGCAAAACTCAAGGACCGGGCCGGTGGTGGCCATGCGCTGCCTCAGGTCCAGCGACGATATCCTGCTCATGTCATCCAGCGGAATCATTATTCGAACCCGCCTGGACGAAATACGCGAAACCGGCCGCAGTACCCAGGGCGTGAGGGTGATGGACCTGGACGGGAACAGCCAGGTGGTGGGGCTGGCGGTGGTCGATTTGCAGGAGGAGGCAGCGGCCAGTCTCAATGGAAACGTGCAGGACAACGGACATGCCTGATTCCCGGCCCTTGCGGGGTATCATCCCGCCCATGGTGACGCCCTTCGCCGCAGACGAATCTCCGGACCTGGCGTCGCTGCAGCGGGAAGTGCGCTGGCTGATCGAAGAGGCCGGCGTTCACGGTCTGGCCGTGGGCGGCAGCACCGGGGAAGGGCACACGCTCTCCACGGAGGAACTGCGACACTGCGTTGGCGCCGCGCTGGATGCTGCCGCAGGTCGCGTCCCGGTCCTCGCCGGCGTGATCGTCGACAGCACGCGCCAGGCATTGGAGAAGGCCAGGGCCCTGGCGGACCTGGACCTGGCCGGCCTGCAGGTGACCCCCGTGCATTATCTTTTCCGCCCTGATGACGACAGCATGGTCCGTCATTTCGCCGCGCTGGCGGACGCGACGAGCCTGCCCGTCATCATCTATAACGTCGTGCCCTGGTCCTACTGTTCGCCGCAGTTACTGGCCCGCATGTTGCGCGAAATCGAGGGCGTCATCGGAGTCAAGCAAAGCGCCGGGGACATGAAGTTACTGGCGGACCTGTTGCTGCTGGCGGGAGACGACGGCGCCATTCTGTCCGCGGTGGACGCGCTGCTGTATCCCTCGTTTTGCCTTGGGGCGCATGGCGCCATTGCGGCGATTCTCGCCGCCGCGCCGGAGCGTTGCGTCGCCTTGTGGGATGCGGTCGCCGCCGGCGATCACGACCGCGCGCTGGAGCTCCACCGCCAACTGTTGCCCCTGTGGAATGCGCTGGAAGGGGACAACCTGCCGGCCAACGTCAAGACGGCGCTGGCCCTGCAGGGCCGGCCGGCCGGTCAGCCGCGTCGCCCGATGCCTGTCTCCTCCGCCGGGCAATGCGCGGCCATCCAGGCGGCTCTGACCTCAGACTGAAACCTATTCGAATTCTTCTTCGCTTTCCTCGCCGACGCGCTCGACAGCCCCGGCGTCGACCTCTTCGTCCAGTTCGCCTTCGAGGTCCTCTTCCTCGTCCTCGGCGGCAACCGCGGCGGGCATCACGACGCGCACCAGCATTTCATCCGGGTCGTTGAGAATATCAATGTCATCGCCAAGGTCGAGGTCGCGAACGTGGATGCCGTCGCCGATCTCGGCGAGACCGTCCAGGCTGACCTCGATTTCGTTAAGCAGGTTTGTGGGCAGGGTCTCGATCGTCAGGTTGCCCGGCCCCGTGATAAGAATGCCCTGGCCGGAGGCGACGGCCGGGCTCTCTCCGGTAAACTGCAGAAAGACATCGGTCGCGATGCGCCGGTCCATGCGCAGGGCGAAGAAGTCAACGTGCAGGATGTGGTCGCGCAAAACGTGACGCTGCACGTCGCGCGCCAGCACCGTATGGGTCTCCCCGGCGACGCTGACGTCGATCAGGTTGGTGCCGCCGGCGTTCATGAGCAAGACTTCCAGCGGCCGTTCGGGTATCTGGATGTTGACGGGGTCGATGACGGGCCCGTAGATGATGCCGGGCACCAGACCCTGGCCGCGCAGTCGGCGCACCTTTTTCCCCGTCACATTTCGTTCCTGCGCTTCGATCGCAAACTCAGCCACGCCAAACTCCTCATCGCCCGAAATGCAGCCGGCCAAAGGCCCTGCATGAAAAACGCGCCCCGGTTGGCGGGCGCATTCACCATGAGCGGGTAACGGGACTCGAACCCGTGACACCTTGCTTGGGAAGCAAGTGCTCTACCGACTGAGCTACACCCGCAACCGCGAGGCGAGTATAGGCAGGCGCCCCTGCGCTGTCAAGGACGGGACTTTCCATTGCACTGACCTCATGTTTGGATACCATGGGCCGGGTAGCAGGGCAGGGAAGCAAAAACACGGAGCCGCGGTGAAGCGTTGGCGCATCGGTCTGCCGGGTCTGTTGCTCAGCTTGTTGGCAACCTGGGCCCTGGTGACGCAACTGGACCTGGACAGTTTGGTGTTGTCCCTGCGCAGCGCGCAATACGGCTGGCTGTTGCCGGCCTTTCTGCTGCTGCTGGCAGGCCAGATGGTGCGGGCGCTGCGCTGGCGCGCCCTGCTGGAGGGTGGCCTGCCCCTGACGCGCGCCTTTCATATCCTGAATATTTCCTATTTGGCCAATGCCTTTTTGCCCTTTCGCTTCGGCGAACTGGCCCGTATTTGGCTGGTCAGGCCCGGGCTCTCTTCCATGCGGACGGCGGGCAGCGTTTTGCTGGAAAGGCTTCTGGACACGCTGGCCGTACTGGTGTTGCTGGCTGCTGCATTGAGCGTTTTGCCCGAAGCCGGCGAAGACTATCGTCAGGCGGCGCGTTTGATGCTGCCGCTGCTGCTGGCGCTGGCGCTGGCGCTCTTCGCGCTGGCGCGCCGACGGGCGCTGGCCTGGCGCTTGCTGGACTGGATCTTGCGCCTGCCCTGGCCTGGAGTGCTGCGCCGCCTGCCTCTGGGCGCGTGGCTGGAAGCGCTGCTGGACGGACTGCAACCCCTGACCAACCCGGCCCTGCTGTTGCGGGTCCTGGTCTGGACCCTGGTGGGCTGGACACTGTCCCTGCTGGCCAGTTACCTGATGATGCTGATGTTTTACGAGCAGGCGGACCTCGCCGTGGCGGCCCTGAGCATCGTGGCTGCGGCCCTGGTGATCGCCATTCCGGCAGTGCCGGGCAACATCGGCACCTATCAGTGGGCCATCATGCTGGCGCTGGCCGCGGGCGGCTATGGCGAGCCCCTGGACGCCCCCAACGTTTCGCTGGGTCTTGCCATTCACGCCATCAATCTGTTGATGTATACCCTGACCGGCTGCCTGGGACTGATCCGGGAGCAGGTGACGCCCGTCAGGCTCCTTCGCAGCCTTCAGGAATTCAGGTGGCGTCAGGAGGGTCATGGAAACCGGAAATGACGGGCAGGGCAGGCTCAAAATCCTGGTTTCATTGCTCTATTACCACCCGCACCCGACCGGACTTACGATCCACGTGCAACGGGTTGCGGAGGAACTGGCGCGACGCGGCCATGAAGTGACGGTGTTGACGGCGCGCCACGACGCCTCGCTGCCTCGCGACGAACAAATGCTCAACGGCGTGCGCGTGGTCCGTCTGCGCACCTTGCCGCTGGCGATAAGCCGCGGCATGTTGATGCCGGCCTGGCCATGGGCGGCGCTGGCGCTGGCGCTGCGACATGACGTGCTCTGGGCGAATCTGCCCATGCTGGAAACCGCCGCGCTGGCCTACGTCTCCCGCCTGAGCGGACGCGCCATCGTGGCCACGCATCATGGCGATCTGGTCCTGCCAGGCACCAGGTTTAACCGCCTGGTTGCTGCGCTGGTGTACCGTTTTTACACCGTGCTGGCGCGGCGGGCCGGGCAGCTCGTGGCCTACAGCGAGGACTATGCCGCCCATTCCCGCTGGCTGGCGCCCTACCGGGAGAAAGTCACGGTCATCTCCCCTCCCGTCAAAATGCCGCTACCCGAACCGAAGGCTGCAGCGGCCCTCCGCTCGCAGTGGGCGCCGGATGGCGGCCCGCTCATTGGGTTCGCCGGTCGCTTTGTCGAGGAAAAGCGCCCGGACCTGCTGTTGCGCGCGCTGGAGCTGGTCGTTGAGGCCTTTCCCCGGGCCCGGGTGGTCTTCGCAGGGCAACACAACATCGCCTACGAACGCACGCATGAACGCCATGCATCCCTGCTGGAACGCTGGCGGGATCGCGTGGTGTTTCTGGGGGTGCTGCGAGGTATGCAGGCCATGGCGAACTTTTACGCAGCCTGCGACGTCCTGGCGCTTACCAGCGATTCCGAATGCTTTGCGTTGGTGCAGGTGGAGGCCATGCTCTGCGGCACGCCGGTCGTCATGACGGACACGCCGGGGGGCAGGGTGCCGGTGCAGGCGACGGGCATGGGACGTCTGGCGCCCGTCGGCGACTGGCGCGCGATTGGAGAAGCGCTGGTGGCCGTCCTGCAGGAGCCGGAACGCTACCATCGGCCGCGCGAGGAGATCGGGCAGACCTTCTGCTTTCAGGAAACCGTGGACCGCTATGAGCGACTCTTCCGCCGCCACGCCAGGCGTTGACCCCGAGACCGTCGCCTGGATGCTGCGCAACGAGGCGGACATGTCCTTCCGCATGCGCGCGCGTACGGTGTTCGAGTGGGTCCCGCTGCGGCCGCACAGCCTGATTCTGGATTTGCCATGCGGTCGGGGCTTTTACCTTAATATGCTGCGTCACGTTTGCGACTGCCCCCTGCTGGGACTGGACCTGGATGCCGCGGTGTTGCAAAAGGCGCAGGCCAGCCTCGGGCGGGCGCCGGGCCTTTTGCTGGGCCGAAGCGACGCCCTGGCCCTGCCGCTCCCTGCAAACTCGGTCGACGCGATCATCCTCTCGGAGTTGCTTGAGCACGTGCGCGACGACCTGGCCGTGCTGCGGGAATGTCGGCGAGTCCTCAAACCTGGCGGGGTCATGGCGCTTACCGTGCCGCACGCCAACTACCCGCTGGCCTGGGACCCGATCAACAAGACGCTCGAAAAGTTGTTTGGCCTGCACATAGGCAGCGGCCCGCTGGCCGGTATCTGGGCCAATCACCGGCGGCTTTACACGCCGGAGCAATTGCGCGAACGAGTTCACGTCGCCGGTCTGCAGGTGGATGAAGAGCGGTCGCTGCTGCACCACGCCTTTCCCTTCAGCCATAATCTGGTGTACGGGCTCGGCAAACCCTTGCTGGAGGCCGGCCTGTTGCCGGAAGCGCTGGCCGACGTGGCGGACCGCTCCCGTTTTGCCAGGGAGGACGGCAGTCCGCTCAACCCCTTGCGGCTGGCGCTGGGCGTATTGGAGTGGTTCGACCGAAACAACGTAAGGGACGAAGCGCCGGGCCGCTCCTCGGTCAATCTGGCGATACGGGCGAGCAAACCGCATTGAAGTCGGACGACGGCACACCGGGTCTCGAGGCGCTGGAGTCCCTGACTTTGGACCAACTTCCCGGTCGATTTCTGCGCCGGCCGCGACAGACCCTGGCCGCCCTGTGGCGAATTGCCAATCAGGACCCGCCCACAAGCCCGGCGGCAATGCCGGAGAGAGAACTTGCGCCCGCACGGCCGGGGGCGACGGTCCTGCACCGTCCGGACAGAAACGGGGCCGGCCTGACGGCCGGGCTGCTGGCCCTGGCCCTGGCCCTGTGGGGCAGCCACCGCCTGGCGTCGACCTCCGCGCCGGCGGATGAGGCCCTGCGGGACAGTGGCGCGCTGATGCTGCTGGCCGGCATGGCGCTCTGGCTCCTCGCGGAATGGTTGCGCCCCTGGCCGCCAGATTCCCCGCGCGAGAGTCCGCCGCTCCCCGACCGGCGACCCGCCTTCCGCCGTCGACCCCAGGGCAGAAGGAGATTGACGGCCGCCGCGGCCACCCTGTGCTGCGTATTGGCATGGTATTTCACGGCGGGCAACAGATTCACCCTGGTCGGCCTGGTCGCGTGGTTGCTTGGCATGGCGCTGTGGTGCCATGCACTGTTACCGGCGAGTCCATCGCTGCGCGACATCTGGCGCCGATTCAGGGTTGCCGTCCAGGGGCGGCGCTGGCAGGGCCCTGAACTGGCGGCCCTGTTGCTGCTGCTGCTGCTGGCCGCCGGCATGCGCCTCATCCACCTGGACGAAGTCATGCCGGAGATGAGCAGCGACCACGTCGAGAAGATTCGCGACGCCTGGCGCGTCAGCCAGGGGCAACACCAGGTGTTTTTCGCCAATATCGGCGGGCGCGAACCCTTCCAGATGTATGCCATGGCCCTGCTGGCGGGTGCCCCCGGCCTGGGCTTCAACTTTTACACGCTGAAATTCCTGAGCGCCCTGGAAGGCATCGTCGCCGTAGCCCTCATCGCCCTGGCGGCGCGGACGGTCATCGGCGGGCGGGTGGGGCGACTGGCCGCCTGGCTGACTGCTTCGCTGGTCGCCGTTTCCTACTGGCACCTGGTGCTCAGTCGCATGGGCCTGCGCATTGTGCTCACGACTGCGGTGGTGGCCCTCCTGTTGTTCTTTCTGTATCGCGCGCTGCGTCACAATCGACGCGGGGACTTTCTGGCCGCCGGCCTGGTGACGGGACTCGGGCTGTATACCTACCAGGCGACGCGCATGTTGCCGCTGGTCATCCTGACGGGCGTGGCGCTGGCCCTGCTGCAGTACCCGGCCCGTCAGCGCCTGGCCCTGATACGGAACTTCGCCGCCCTGGTCCTGATCGCGTTTGCGGCCTTCATTCCCCTGGGCGGTTATGCGCTCGAGTTTCCGCAGGATTTCTGGCGACGCACCACCAGCCGGGTGCTGGGCGACGAAGCCGTTCGGGCCGAGGGGGGCGATGCAGCCAGTGAACAGCTGGCCAACGCCCGCGCCACCCTGCTGCAGCTGGGCGAAAACCTCCGCAATGCCCTTCTGATGTTCAACGTCAGGGGAGACGTCGCCTGGATCAACGGCGCGCCTGGTCGGCCGGCCCTGGACCCCTGGACGGGCGCGCTCTTCGCGCTGGGCCTGGTCGCCTGGGCGCGGCGGATTCTGCGGCAACGCAGCGTGCTGCCGCTGCTGCTGCCACTGGCCGCCTTGCCGAGAAGCACGGCATCGAGGTGACCATCGAGCCCAAGCCGATGCTGGGCGACTGGAACGGCGCGGGCATGCACACCAACGTGTCGACCAAGGCGATGCGCGAGGGCTATGAGCCGATCATCGCCGCCTGCGAGGCGCTGGGCATGGCCGGCAAGCCCGAGGAGCACCTCAGCGGATACGGCGCGGGCATCGAGTTCCGGTTGACCGGTGAGCACGAGACCGAGCGCTATGACCAGTACTCCTACGGCGTGTCCGACCGGGGCGCGTCGGTGCGGATCCCCTGGCAGGTCGCCCGCGACGGCAGGGGCTACATCGAGGACCGGCGGCCCAACGCCAATGCCGACCCCTACCACGTGACCACGCTGCTGACGAGAACCATCTGCGAGGCGCTCGTCGGCTACAACTGAGCCAGCCGGCCTGCCATGGCCGCTGGCGCTGCTTCCAGAGCGGACCCCGACCGCTTGAGGGTGGCGATCTGCCAGGTCAACCCCACCGTGGGGGACCTGGAGGCGAACGCGGCCCTGGCTGCCGAGGCAGTGGCCCGAGCCGAAGCGGCGGGAGCGGACGTCGCGGTACTGCCCGAGCTGGCGATCACGGGCTACCCGCCCGAGGACCTGGTGTTCCGCCCGGGCTTCGTCGCGGCCAGCCGCGCCGCGCTCGATCGCTTCGCATCGCGAACCGGGGCGTGCGCGGCGGTCGTCGGCTTCGTTGACGGGGCGGGCGAGTCCAAACGGCGGGTGCCCGACATGGCCGGGGTCGAGAGCTTCAGCGAGGCCTTCAACGCGGTGGCGGTCTGCGCAGGGGGACGGGTG